>NZ_JBGQQZ010000020.1:0-35100 GCF_045528575.1 Ruoffia sp. FAM 24228 | reverse complement strand
ACACCTTTACAATATCAGAATGGGGTTCTTTTTTCATCACTTAACAGGTGAAAATGAAAAAGTAAATTTAAGCTGCCGTTAGGCAGTTGGCACATGTTTCAACGAAAAGTATGAATTGTTCAGGTATTTACATGTTTATAATTTTTCCCAGTAAAAAAGTGTATTCATTGGGTTGAATTCCAATGAATACACTTTTGAATTATTTACTTTGTATCATATGAAGTTATTGTTCAACGATATGTACTTTAATATCTGCTGTGACTTCACTATGAAGTTTCACTGGAACGTTGTAACGACCTAAAGAGTTTAGATTTTCACCTAATTGAATTTTACGGCGATCAACTTCGATGTTATATTGCTTTTCAAGCTCTTCTGCTATTTGTTTAGAAGGGATAGTACCGAATAATCGACCATCTTCTCCTGTTTTAGCAGCAATTGTAACAACAGTTTCTTCTTTTTCAATCGCTTCTTTAATTTCTTTAGATTCAGCTAGTTCTTCTTTAGCTAGTCTAGCTTCAGCTTCTTTTTTAGATTTTAACTGATTTAAAGCTGCACCATCCGCTACTTTAGCTAAATTGTTCTTGATTAGATAATTACGCCCGTAACCATCTGATACTTCAATCACATCACCTTTTTTACCTTGTTTCTTAACATCTTTTAATAGAATTACTTTCATTTAAAGTCCTCCTTATTCTTTATTTATTTCTTCTGATAATTGAATGTAGACCTCTTCAGTCGTTTTATCTTCAATTTGCGTTGCAGCATTTGATAAATGACCTCCGCCACCTAATCTTTCCATGATCGTTTGTACGTTGATACTTCCTAAACTTCGTGCACTAATCCCTACAACAGAATCACTTCTACGGTAGATAACAAAAGAAGCCTCAACACCTTTAACGTCTAATAATACATCAGCAGTTTGTGATGCAGTTATATTATCAAAGACTTCTTCATCAGGTCCAATGATGACCGCAAAGCCTTCTTTAACGAATTTTGTATTCTCAATGAGCTTATTACGCTCTATTAAATTAGATAAATCTTCTTTGAGCAATCGTTGAATCTGAACTCGGTCAGCACCCCGCGATTTTAAATAACTTGCGACATCGAAAGTTCTAGAACCCGTTCGAGATGAGAAGTTATTTGTATCTACAATCACCCCAGCAAGTAATGCTGTTGCTTCAAACTTGTTTAAAGCTTCATTCGTATTACGCATATTAATGAAAAATTCAGTAATCAACTCCGACGTTGATGAAGCGTAGGGTTCAATATATGTAAGAACCGTTTGCTCTGGAAATTCTTCTCCACGGCGGTGATGATCAATAATAACAACATCATGACCATTTATCAAATCTTCAGCCTCACTTAATGATGGACGATGATGATCAACTAAGATCATTAATGTTTCATCTGTTGTAAATTTCTCAGCATCTTCTTTATTCACGAAGATATCTTCATCCCATAAGTATCGTGCTTGATCTAAAGCCAATAATTGTCGAATGTCTTGGTTAAACTCATCTTCATTAATAAGAATACGAGCCGGAACACCGAAAGATCTGACAATCTTATAAATACCTATTGCAGAGCCCATAGAGTCCATATCAGGGGTTTTATGACCAGATATGAGTATTTGCTCTGTTTGTTGAATTGACGTGCGTAAGGCCTGAAAAACTAAGCGTGACTTTATATTTGTACGTTTCTCTGTAGGATTTGTTTTACCACCATAGAATCTCGCTTTACCAGATTCCGATCTTACGACAATTTGATCGCCACCGCGTCCTAGTGCTAAATCTAAGTTAAGTTGTGCTTGGTCTGATAAGTCATCGATACGATAACTTGGTGAATCTGGATAAGATATGCCAATACTAGTTGATAATGGCATATTTCTTAAGGAATTGCGTTCACGCATCTCATCGAAAAACTTAAACTTATCTTTCTCAAGTTTATCAAGCACATATTGGTTTAGAAGTAGAATAAATTTTTCCTCATTGATTCGTTTAGTAAAAACGCCATAGGATTCAGCCCATTCATTGATATCATTCAATATAATAGAGTCAAAATTGGTTGCCTGTTGATCATCGAGGGTTTCCACAATCTCGTTATAGTCATCCAAGAAAAGATAACCGAATACAACTTGATCGAATTTCTTCTGTTCTCGAATCAACACTTCATCTGTTACATCAATCATATATAATGCTTTCACATCTGTTTGGTGTAATATACGGTAATACCGGTCCATAAAAGGAACAGTATGCCAATGTTTATCAGATTCAATTGCTATCATTTTGTCAAACTCTTTATTTATAGATACTAGTGGTTCTCCAAGTAACTCCTGCGATCCAAACAAATGTTGCATCGCTGGATTGACCCACTTAATGCGATGATTAGAATCTTGACCATATAATAGGATTCCAATAGGAGAGCGGTACATTGCATCTTCCTGCGCACCTCGTACTGATTGAGAGAGGCGACTCGCCATTGTACTTAAGTTACGAATAAAGTTTTCATAATTAAACACAAAAAATACGACAACTGCAATTAGTAATATAAAAAGCATTACACCGATTTCCCAGCGTAACATTAATGCAGCGAGCATAATAATTGTATATAAAATGACTAAACTATAAATTTGCCAACTAATATCTAATGAATGAAATTGTTCAAAGAATGCTTTAAGTCTTTCTTTATTAAACATATTTCACCTCATCTAATTAATAATATACTAAGTATTTTAACATAATCAATGTTCTAATGCTATTGTTCCGAAGTTTACTAACTTTCTGGAAAATATGTTAAAAGTTTCATGTGAAACATTTATGTTATGCGTCAAAAAAAGAGAGTAGAACACGAGGTCCTACTCTCAGCTAATTAAAATTAGTCTTTAATTGTAAATGGAATGAGTGCCATAATACGAGTACGTTTAACTGTTGAAGTTAAAGTACGTTGATGTTTAGCACAAGTACCTGTAACTCGACGAGGTAAAATTTTACCTTTTTCAGATACGAAACGGCTAACTAAATCCACGTCTTTATAATCAGGGTGATCAATATGATTTGCACAGAAAAAACATACTTTTTTTCTGCGTCTTCCACCACGACGTTGTCCCATAGGTGTTATCCTCCTTTATATTTTAAACGAATGTTGAAAGATTAGAATGGTAAGTCATCTTCAGAGATGTCAACTGGCGTGCCATCTTCCATATTAAATGGTGAGTTACCCAATCCTCCACTATTGTTATTTGAATTATTGTTTTGATACGATGATTGGTTATTGTTGTAGTTGTTTTGTTGGTTTTGAGTGTTGTTATTGTTATAACTTTGTCCGCCACCATAACTACTACCGCTATTATTGTTGCTAGTATCCGCAGGTCTTTGTTCTGTAACTGAACGTGGTTCCAATAAATGGAACTGTTCTACAACTACTTCAGTAACATAGACACGTTGACCTTGTTGGTTTTCATAATTACGTGTTTGAAGACGTCCTTCGACTCCAACTTGAGATCCTTTACGAGTAAAGTTAGCAAAGTTTTCTGCTGATTTACGCCAGATTACGCAACTAATAAAATCAGCTTCACGCTCACCTTGTTGATTAGTAAAATTGCGATTAACGGCTATGGTAAAAGTACCTACTGCAATACCCGAAGAAGTAAACTTTAAGTCAACTTCTCGTGTCAAACGTCCCACTAATTGAACTGTGTTCACAATTACAACCTCCTTCAAAGTGTTTCACGTGAAACAAATTAAGCTTCTACTTTAGTAATCATAAAACGTAAGATTCCGCGATTAATCGCAGCTAAACGGTCGAATTCGTTGATTCCTGCAGCATCTGAAGCTTCAGCTGTGATTAAATGATAAATTCCTTCTTTATAATCATTAATCTCATATGCTAAGCGACGTTTTGCCCAGTCTTTCGACTCAACAATTGTAGTTCCGTTTGCTGTTAAGATACCATCGAAACGTTCTACTAATTCATTTTTCTCGTCTTCGTTTAAGTCAGGACGGATAATATATAAAATTTCGTATTTTGTTGTTTGGCTCATTTGGCTTGCACCTCCTTTTGGTCTGATGGCCCTAAAAATTTATTAGAGCAAGGAGAGTATAGTTAAATACTCACATCTATGAATTATACATTTATCATTATTTGATTACAAGCTTTATTTGAAAGTTTTTTATGAGACATTTTACATTGTTTTCATCTTATTTTAATAAAAGTCCTTAGTTTTTATTTTATTTGTGATATAATGCTCATATCATTAATTAAAAAGGAGCGTTTAAGATGAATCGCATTTATAATTTCTCTGCAGGACCATCTACACTGCCAGTTTCAGTATTAGAAGATGTTAGTAAAAACCTAACAAATTACCATGGGCAAGGCCTATCCGTTATGGAAATGAGCCACCGATCTCCATCCTACATGGAAATTCATGCGAATGCTAAACAATCATTACGTAACCTAATGAATATTCCAGATACTTACGAAATATTATTTTTACAAGGTGGGGCATCAACTCAGTTTTCAAGTGTACCATTAAATTTATTAAATAAATCAGGTAAAGCTGATTATATCTTAACAGGAAGTTTCTCTAAAAAAGCTTATAAAGAAGCACTTCGCTACGGTGATATTCAAATCGCAGCAAGTACTGAAGAGGATGATTTTACCTATATTCCAAATAACGACGCTATTAATGTCCGTCCAGATGCTGATTATGTACATTTGTGTTTGAACAATACAATCTATGGTACGCGTTTTAAACCAGAAGAATTACCACAATTTGACGGTATTCCTTTAGTCGCTGATATGTCTTCGAATATTCTATCAGAAGAATATGATGTCTCTAAATTTGGCCTAATCTATGCTGGAGCTCAAAAAAATATGGGACCAGCGGGTCTAACTATTGTCATTGTGCGTAAAGACCTAGTAGGTAAGGCTCAAGATATCACGCCTACAATGCTCGATTATGCGACACAAATTGATAAAGATTCAATGTATAACACACCTCCTACTTTTGCTATTTATGTAGCTGGTCAAGTATTTGCTTGGTTAGAAGAGCAAGGTGGTGTGAAAGCCATCGAAGCAATCAATAAAGAAAAAACGGCTAAACTTTATGACTACATTGACCAAAGTGATTTCTATCAAGGGACAGCTCGTAAAGAGAACCGTTCAATTATGAATGTGACTTTTAGAACCGATTCAGAGGATTTAGATAAAGCTTTCGCTAAAGAAGCCCAAGAAAAAGGTCTACATAACTTGAAAGGACACCGATCAGTCGGTGGCATGCGTGCGAGTATCTATAACGCCATGCCGATGGAAGGTATCGATGCACTCATTAACTTTATGAAAGTCTTTGAAAATGATAATAAGCGAGGTACAAAATGAGCTATACAGAAAAAAGATTTAAAATTAAAACATTAAACAATATTGATGCCAATGCATTAAGTAAGCTAACACACGAATTTACTTTAAATCATAGTGATTCCGAAGCAGATGCCATTATTGTAAGAAGTGCTGATATGCATCAGATGGACTTACCAAAAAAATTAAAATTTGTCGGCCGAGCAGGTTCAGGTGTTAACAATATCCCAATTGATGAATTGACCAAGAAGGGAATTGTTGTTGCAAATGCACCAGGTGCCAACGCAAATGGTGTGAAAGAGTTAGTTCTGTCTTCTTTGATTATGTCTTCAAGAAACATTGAATCGGCCTTAGAATGGACTCAAACGCTCGTAGGCCAATCTGATATTGGATCAAAAGTTGAAGCAGGTAAAAAACAATTTGTTGGACCCGAATTAGCCGATAAGAAAATTGGTATCATTGGTTTAGGTGCCATTGGTGTGCTTGTTGCTAATATGTGTTTAGGTTTAGGGATGGATGTCTACGGTTATGACCCATACTTATCGGTCCAACACGCTCTCGGCTTAAATCCCTCAACAAAAACTCAATATGATATTAATTATATTATGCAAAACTGTGATTACATCACATTACATATTCCATACAATGACAGTACTAAAAATTATTTAAATGCAGAATTATTAGCTGAAGCCAAAAAAGGTCAAATCATTATTAACTGTGCCCGTGGTGGTTTAGTGGATTTAAATGCCTTGGAAGACGCAATTAATAATGGAAGTATAGGTAAATATGTCGTCGATTTCCCTGATGAAAAAACATTAACTATGAAAAATACGATTAATATTCCACATCTCGGTGCATCAACGCCTGAAAGTGAAGCGAATGCAGCAAATATGGTCATTGATCAAGTAATGGATTACTTAAAAAATGGAAACATTCATCATTCAGTGAATTTCCCTACGATTAATTTTGGTCCAATTCAAACAGTTTGCCGTATAACAGTGTTACACCGTAATATTCCGAACATGATTGGTCAGATTACTCATGTACTTTCTCAACACAATCTGAATATTAACCGATTAACGAACAAACCTCGCAATGGATGGGCTTGTACAATGATTGATTTAGACAATGATATCGAAGAAAATGGTAAAATTGCACTTGAAAATATCGAAGGTGTCGTCCGTGTTCGACATCTTAAACCGTCAACAAACTAAGAAAAATAAGCACATAAAAGAAGCGATAAGCTCATCAAATGATGAAAGCTTGTCGCTTCTTTGTTCATTTATTATTCATTATCTTCATCAAACTCTTCTTCAGTATCTTCTACTGCTTCTGAAATTCTTTCTGATAATTCTTCATTGAGTTCAACATCTTCGGAAGTTACTGACTCACGGTCAACTTTGACGTCATCAATATGTTCAATGACCTCTTCCTCTGTAACATCTTTTTCAGCTGCTGGAATCGTAGCGATCGAACTAACAATAGCATCGTCATCTAATCGAATCATACGAACACCAAGGGTAGCACGAGATGTTTGGGAAATACCACCAACGTGTGATCTGATTACAACACCTTGATCAGTCATAATCATCAAGTCTTCATCACCTTTAACGGTCACGATACCTGCTAATTTACCACTCTTCTCAGAGATATTGGACGTTTTCACTCCAAGACCTCCACGATTTTTAGGTGTATATTCTGAAGCAGGCGTTCGTTTACCATAACCATTTTCAGTTACAACTAAGACTTCGTGCTCATCAGTCAATACGTCAGATCCAACAACATAATCGTCATCACGTAATTTAATACCACGGACACCTGTGGCAGTACGCCCCATCACACGAACATCACTTTCATTGAAAGTCATCGCATTTCCGTTATGTGTTCCGATAACAATGTTGTGTTCACCCGTTGTTTCCATAACATTGACTAATTCATCGCCTTCTTTTAAGTTAATTGCGATTAATCCATTTTGACGAATATTATAATAATCTGATGATTTAGTACGTTTTGCTGTACCACTTCGCGTTACAAAGAATAAGTAACTATCAGATTGACCAGATTCTTCGGTTGATTTATTCACTGAAATAATTTGTTTCACTACTTCTCCAGTACCAAGACTAATTAAGTTTACGATTGGTAAACCTTTTGCCTGACGTCCGTATTCTGGAATATCGTACCCTTTAAGGCTGAATACGCGTCCGAGGTTCGTAAAGAATAATAGGGTATCATGGGTTGAAGCTGAGACAAGTGTTTGAATTTCATCGTTATCTCCTAAGCCCATACCTTTAACACCACGTCCACCACGGTTTTGAACTTGGAATTCATCTTGAGTCATTCGCTTCACATATCCGTTAGCAGTTAAAGTGATTAATACATCTTCTTCATCGATTAAATCTTCGTCATCGATGTTCATTAAATCCCCAATTTGTAATTCCGTTCGACGTTCATCGCCAAAACGTGTTTTTAAATCTGTTAATTCATCTTCAATAATTTCAAACATACGCTCTTGGTTACTTAAAATCTCAGTTAAGCGTTCAATCAATGCGAGTAAATCATTGTGTTCTTTCTCAATTTTTTCACGTTCTAAGCCAGTTAAACGAACTAAACGCATATCGAGTATTGCTTGTGCTTGGACATCTGTAAGTCCGTAATTTTCGATTAATTGTGTTTTAGCTGTCTCACCATCACGAGATGAACGGATAATCGTAATAATTTCATCAATATGATCTAAAGCAATCAATAATCCTTGTAAGATATGGTCACGATTTTCTGCTTTACGTTTCTCGAATTCAGTTCTACGACGAATCACTTCAATTTGGTGATCTAAATACTTATCAAGAATATCTTTAATACCTAGGACTTTAGGTACGCCACCGTCAATCGCAAGTATATTAAAACCAAATGACACTTGCATTGGAGTGTATTTGTAAAGGTTATTCAAGACAACACTGGCAGAAACATCACGTCTTACTTCAATAACCACACGTGTCCCTTCACGTGCAGACTCGTCGTTAGCATAAGTAATACCTTCGATTCGTTTTTCACGAGCTAATTCAGCAATACGTTTAACTAAATTCGCTTTATTTACTCCATAGGGTAATTCTGAAACAATAATACGTTCACGATCATTACCAATGGGTTCAATGTCTACTTTTGAACGGATAATGATTTTCCCTTTACCTGTTTTGTAGGCTTTACGAATACCTGATTTCCCCATAACAATACCACCCGTTGGGAAATCCGGACCTGGAATGTGTTCCATAATTTCTTCGACAGTAATTTCTGGATTGTGCATTAGCGCAATCACACCATCAATGACTTCACCTAAATTATGTGGCGGAATATTTGTTGCCATCCCCACAGCAATACCAGCCGCACCGTTTACCAACAGGTTAGGGAAACGAGCAGGTAATACTACGGGTTCTTTTTCTTCTTGAGAATAGTTTTCTTGAAAATCAATAGTATCTTTATTAATATCACGAAGCATTTCTAAGGCAATTTTCGACATACGTGCTTCCGTATAACGCATTGCCGCTGCTCCGTCACCATCGACTGAACCAAAGTTCCCGTGCCCATCCACGAGTAATTGACGGTAACTAAATGGTTGTGCCATACGTACCATCGCTTCATAGATTGCTGAGTCCCCATGGGGGTGATATTTCCCCATAACATCCCCAACAATACGTGCAGATTTCTTATGTGGTTTATCAGGGGTAACTCCTAATTCATTCATCCCATATAAAATACGGCGCTGAACGGGTTTCAAACCATCACGTACATCTGGAAGTGCACGTGAGACAATAACACTCATTGCATAGTCAAGGAATGACGTTCGCATTTCATCTGGAAGATTAATTGATTCAATTTCGCGGTGATTATCTCCGAAAATTTCACTCATATTTTTATTCCTTTCTGTTTATGAGACATAGATACGTTGTAGTAATTATGTATCTAAATTTTGTACATAAACGGCATTTTCTTCAATAAATTCACGACGTGGCGGAACTTCGTCCCCCATAAGCATTTCCATAACATCGTTAGCAATCTCAGCATCATCGATCGTTACACGAAGTAAGCGACGATTTTCTGGATTCATTGTTGTATCCCACAGTTGCTCGTAGTCCATCTCTCCAAGACCTTTATAGCGTTGTAGAGAGTAACGCGCATCTGGATTTTCTGCTTGCCATTTGCGTAATTGTTCGTCTGTATCAAGGTACAATTCTTTTTTACCTTGTTTAATTTGGTAAAGAGGCGGTTGAGCAATATAAATATAACCCGCTTCTAATAAAGGACGCATATAACGGAAAATTAATGTTAATAATAGCGTACGAATATGTGCTCCATCAACATCCGCATCGGTCATCAAAATTAATTTATGATAACGAGCTTTTGATACATCAAATTCAGAACCAAAACCTGTTCCCATTGCAGTAAATAATGAACGGATTTCTTCGTTATTTAAGATACGATCCATTGACGCTTTTTCAACGTTAAGAATTTTACCACGAATGGGTAAAATTGCTTGGTACATTCTTGAACGTCCTTGTTTCGCTGATCCACCGGCAGAGTCACCCTCCACGATAAATAATTCACTTTTTTCTGGATCACGACTTGAACAGTCAGCTAACTTACCTGGTAAGTTAGCAATTTCTAAGCCAGATTTCTTACGTGTCATTTCACGGGCACGTTTTGCTGCATTTCTTGCACGTGAAGCTAAAATACCTTTTTCGATAATGATTTTTGCTACTTTTGGATTTTCTAATAAGAAAGATTCGTAATTAGACGAAAAAAGACGGTCTGTAATTGTACGAACTTCAGAGTTACCAAGTTTCGTCTTTGTTTGTCCCTCAAATTGTGGGTCCGGATGTTTAACAGACAATACAATAGTTAAACCTTCTCGAGTATCATCTCCAGATAAATTATCATCTGAGTCTTTTAGTAAGTTATTTGAACGTGCATAATCATTGATGACACGCGTTAATCCAGCTTTTAACCCAGATTCATGTGTTCCACCTTCGTGGGTATGAATATTATTAGCAAAAGATAGAATTTTAGTTGCGTAATCGGTTGTATATTGTAAAGCAATCTCAACTTGAATCCCGTCAGATTCACCTTCTAAGTAAATTGGTTTCTCATGTAAGACTTGCTTGTCTTCGTTCATGTATTCAACAAAACTTTGAATACCACCCTCATAGAAGAAACTATCTGATTCTTCACGCTCTTCACGTTTATCTTCTAGACTAATACGTAAACCTTTATTTAAGAAAGCTAATTCACGAATACGTTCTTTTAAGATATTGTATTTAAAGTCCGTTGTATCAGTAAAAATCGTAGGATCGGCTTTAAAGTTTACTTTTGTTCCTGTATGTTCAGATGTCCCGACGATTTCCAATTCTTTCGCGATATTCCCGCGTTCAAATTCTTCACGGTATACTTTACCATTACGGGAAACCTCGACGTATAAGTGAGAAGACAGCGCGTTTACGACTGCTGCACCTACCCCGTGAAGTCCTCCGGAAACTTTATAACCGCCACCACCGAATTTACCTCCAGAGTGAAGCATCGTAAAGACGGTCTCAACAGCGGGACGACCCGTTTTTTTTTGAGTATCTACTGGAATTCCACGACCATTATCGGTAACTGTAATTGTATTATCCGCTTCGATAACGACTTCGATATGATCACTATAACCTGCAAGTGCCTCGTCAATTGAATTATCAACGATTTCCCACACTAAGTGATGTAAACCATCAATACTTGTCGTACCTATATACATACCCGGACGCTTACGAACCGCTTCAAGACCTTCAAGGACTTGAATCTGATTCGCGTCATAGTTTTGTTCATTAATATTATCTGGCATGTTCTACTCTCCTTCTTCGGTAATCTGCCCATCTTCAACATACAAGATTTGTGCATGTTCTAATTGTGTCAGGTTTAACCCTTTAATTGTAGCTGTAGTCAGGAATGTTTGAACTTTCCCTTCAATCTGGCTCATTAATATATGTTGTCGATTATCATCTAATTCAGATAAGACATCATCCAATAGTAAAATTGGATATTCTCCAATCCGATTATTTAGCCATTCAATCTCAGCTAACTTCAAAGATAGGACAATTGTTCTTTGCTGTCCTTGCGATGCGAAGTTTTGTGCATCTTTTTCATTCAATGCAAAATACAAATCATCACGATGCGGCCCATAAGCGGTAACGCCCCGTTCTTTTTCTCTTTCTAGAGAATTCTCATATAAACGATGGAATTGTTGGTCAAGTGTATCTAATTGCTCATAATCTAACTTCGATGTACTGCTCTTATATTCCAAACTCAAAATATCACGTTGATTTGAAAGTGACTTATGAATAGGGCGAGCAAGTTCATCAAGAGCTTCTACAAATTCAATTCGATAAGTAATGATTTCAACCGCTTTTTCGATAAGTTGGTCCGTAATCACATCAAAATAAACTTGATCAAATTGTTTTTTGTAGCCATTCTCTTTTAAATAGCGATTGCGCTGCTTTAAAATGCGATTGTAATCAAGAAGTGCTTGTAGATAAACTGGATGGGATTGACCCAACTCAGAATCTAAAAATTTGCGTCTCAAACTAGGAGAACCTTTGATTAACTGAAGATCCTCCGGTGCGAATAAGACGACATTTAATTTTCCAATAAAATGACTTAGCTTTGCTTGTTCAATATGGTTTACCTTAGCAATTTTACCTTTAAGGCCAAAAGACAGTGACAAAGGAAAGTCATAATTTTTGGTTTCAATTGTTGCTTCAACTTGAGCGTAAGATTCACCCCAACGAATTAACTCATTATCATGGTTGGTCCGATGACTTTTTGCCATGGATAACAAAAAAATCGCCTCAAGGAGATTGGTTTTTCCTTGGGCATTTTCACCAGTTAAAATCGTTAAGCCGTCATTAAATGTTAAGTCAAGCAATTCATAATTACGATAATTTTTTAGTTGTAATTGCTTTACTTTCATTAATCTCTATTTTTAATGAATACTTTTACTTCCTCGTGAGGGAATTCGATGACATCGCCTTCGCGTAATTTACGTCCACGGCGTTGTTCTTCTTCATCATTTACATAGACAAAATATTCACTTAAATACCATTTTGCCATTCCACCACTTTGGATAATATCAGTAATTTTTAAAACTTGACCTAAAGTTACATACTCCGTCGTAATTTCTATTACACGTTCATCCATTTTTTATCACCCAATCAGCATATTTATTCTCTTATATTATACCTTTAAATCGGCTAAACATCAAATTTAATAGCTATTTTTACGTCATTTTAGCTTTTAAATACATTATTAGGTAGAAAAGCTTATTTTTTAACATTTACCCAAAACCGTCTATTTTTTGTATTTATGGAAAATGACCGATTTGGCAACTAATTTTAAAATAATTCTTCACGCTTAGAAAAGTTATGCACATGGGGATAACTTTTCTAAGGGAAACTACTTATTTTCGCAACAGTTCATTATAACTTAGTTGCTCGTTTCAGACAACTTAATAAAAAAAACTCCTAATCTTACTAACCGCTTGGGCTAGATAAGACAGGAGTTTCATTTCAATATTAGTGCGTACGAATTGGTGTTAATAATTGCAGTAATTCATTGTTAGGTGTTTCACTTTTCTCAAGAGCCGAAATTAATAAAGGACGGACACTTGAAGTAAAGCCAACATTAATGTCGACACCACTAAATGAGCGTAAAGCATCTTTCATATAATCAGGGTTAAATGAAATTTTAATTGGTTCACCTGTGATTGACTTAGCACTGATTGATTCATTCGCGGAACCTAAACTGCTTCCTTGAACAGATAAATCAATGTTGTCCTCCGTAATGTCTAATTGAACGACGTTATTTTTACCTTGATGTGACATTAGACTTGCACGGTCAATCGCATGTAGGAATTGATCTGCGTTTAAGACAATTTCAGTCGTATGTGATGAAGGTAATAAACGATCTGTATCAGGATAATTCCCTTCAAGTAAACGAGAATAGATTGTTAAATTATCAATTAAAAAGATAACTTGTTGTTCTGTCACAATCATTTCAATCATTTGATCATCTTGAACAATCCGTTCTAATTCATTCAATGTTTTCTTAGGTATTGTGATTGCTTCAAAGTTAGCTTGATCCGTTGTAAATTCAACAGGGATTTGGCGACGACTTAGTCGGTGACTATCTGTAGCAACACCTGTAATGTGACCTTCGTTCATCATTAAGTGAACCCCTGTTAAGACAGGACGGCTTTCTTGATTTGATGCTGAGAAGATTGTTTGACTAATTAATTCTTTAAATAATACCGTTGGTAAGTTGATCTTACGATCGGATTCAATCTCAGGTAAGCGAGGGTATGAGTGTCCATCTGTACCGTTCAATGAGAAAATCGCTTCTCCGGAAGTAGCTGTTAATATGAATTGCTCGTTTGTTTCGATCGTCACTTTAGTTGTAGGTAGTTTTCGTACAATATCATTAAAAATTCTAGCTGTTACAACGATACTACCAGTTTCTTCAATTTCTAAACCTAAAGAATCATCTTGTACTGATAAGAAACTCTCAATAGATATCTCAGCGTCAGAACCAATTAAAGTAATACCTTCTTTTGTCGCTGTAATTTTTATACCAGTTAAAATAGGGATTGTTGCTTTCGAGGGAATTGCTCGAGATACGTCAATTAATTGTGCAGTAAATGCTGCTCTTCCAATAGTAAATTTCATATCGTCACTCCTTATATATATATTATATATTAATAAATAAGTAATAGTAGTAGTAGGGGCTGTTAATTCTGTGCATAATCATCATTGATGCATGAATGTAAGCCAAAATGCTTGTTCGTCAACTTGTGCATAAGTCCAGAGTTCAGTCACAACTTATACACATGTTAATAATTTATCTTTGAAGTCTTTGCTTCAATTGATTGATTTCATTCTTCAATTGAATGTCTGTTTCAATCTCATCTGTGATTTTCTCATAGGCATGAATGACGGTTGTATGATTTTTATTCCCAAAGAATTCTCCGATTTTAGGGAAAGACATTTCCGTTAATTCACGTGTTAGATACATCGCTACTTGGCGCGGGAAGACAATATTTTTAGTTCGTTTTTTACCACGAATGTCTTCAGGGGTGATTTGATAATAGCGACTGACGTAATCAATAACTTCATCAGGTGTTAGAGGCTTCGCTTCGCCTTTATTAATGATATTATGTAAGGCAGAGGCAGCAAGTTCGGTATCAATTTCTTTTCCTTGAATGGCTGCATAAGCAATCACTCGCACTAAAGCACCTTCTAATTCACGAATGTTGGTGTCGACGTTATTGGCGATATACGTTAATGTATCAGGGCTCACATCTAATTGCTCACTAGACGCTTTTTTACGAAGAATCGCAATCCGTGTCTCCAAATCCGGTGGAGTAATGTCCGTGGATAAGCCCCATTTAAAGCGACTTATTAAACGTTCTTCCAAATTTGTAATGTTGTTCGGTAGACGATCACTCGTTAGAACAATTTGCTTATTATTATTATAAAGCTCATTAAATGTATGGAAAAACTCTTCTTGAGTTTTATCTTTCTTAGATAAAAACTGAATGTCATCTATTAATAGAACATCAATTTCACGGTACATACTTCTAAACTCCGCTTGTGACCCATCACGAATCGCTGTAATAAAGTCATTCATGAAAGATTCACTGGTAGAGTATTTTATTCTTGCTGAGGGTTGTTTACGTTTAATCTCATTACCAATTGCTTGCATTAAGTGAGTTTTACCTAAACCAACGCCTCCATATATTAATAGAGGATTGTAGGTTTTACCTGGCGAATCAACGACCGCTAAAGCCGCTCCATTAGCCATCTTATTACCTTCACCGATAACAAATGTCTCAAACACGTAATTTGGGTTTAACTGTGATTCTGAGAATTCACCTGTGTCTTCGACCTCAGGTACGACTTTCTTAGCTTGATTCGATTCACGTTGATCTTCAGGTACGATTACAAAAGTCGGTGTATATTCCAAACCATACACTTCAAGACTAAACTGAATGACGTAACCAGATAGATGTCTTTCCCAATAGTTTTTGGTTAGAGCATTTGGTACAGCTAAAGTGATAGTCTGATCTCCAATTCGAGTTGGATAGACTGGTGCAACCCAATTATCGAATGATTGATCGGACAGGCGTTCACTTATATAGTGCTGGCAATCCCTCCAAAATTTTTCTTTTTCTTCCATTAGATTCAATTCCTCTCAATTACCGAAAACAAATTTCACCATATAATTATAAGTAAAATAATTTTAGCATATTATGAGTTTTCCACAAGCTATAAAAACAAAATTAAGTTATGCACTCATGCACATTTGAGTTATCAACAGGTGAAAAAGAACTGTGCATAAGTGGATTAAAATAGAGTTATCAACACCCAGTTGTGGATAAGTTAGTCTCAATACTTGCCTATCTTATCACATTCTAAAAAGTTATGCACTAAATCTGAGTGAAATTATACACACAATAAACACCTTGTTGATATGTTCATAACTCAAAGAAAAACTTGTGGATAAAAAAATATACATTTTAACTTATGCACAAGGTAAAATTAGTTGTGGATAAGTTTGTTTATAAGTTGCAGTGTGTATGTTAAAATGTATTACGTAAAATAAAAGCAGTTAGAATTTATTTGAAAAAATAATTAATTAATAACTTGACAATCTTCCCTTACTTCTATAAAATATTTGAGTATTGTACACATATTGCATTTAGGAGGTGTATACCATGACAAAAAGAACTTATCAACCAAAGAAACGTAAACGTAGTAGAGTACATGGATTCCGTAAGAGAATGAGTACTAAAAACGGCCGTAATGTTTTAAAAAGACGTCGTCTAAAAGGACGTAAGAAAATATCAGCATAATAATAATGATATTTATTGCAAGCATTCATCTAATTTCGCGAAAAGATCGTTGGATTAGATGAATGCTTGTTTCTTTGTATTAATATAGTTGAAACGACAGAAACCGTTTTTCTTTTAGTAGAAAATTCGCTATAATGAAAGACAGTGAATGTCAAGAATTTAGATGAATGAGGGAAGTTTGTGAGAAAAGAATATCGTGTAAAAAAAGAATATGAGTTTCAACGGGCATTTCGTGAAGGGGAATCCGTAGCCAATCGGCAGTTAGTGCTTTATGTTTATCCGAAACCTGAACAAGCACATTTTCGTGTCGGATTATCGGTTGGTAAGAAGATTGGGAATGCGGTTGAAAGAAATCAAGTTAAGCGTTACATTCGACAAGCTTTGTTAGAATTAGAGCCTGCGATACAATCAGATATCGATTTTCTTTTGATCGCACGAAAAGATATTCAAACAAAGACTTTCCACGAAGTAAAAAGTTCGATTATTCACGTTATGAATATAGCGGGGATTCTTGATAAAAAGAATCCAATAATAAATAAAAAGTAGGAGGCATCAATGAAAAAATATAATAAATGGCTCAAAGTCTTAGTATTACTAGGTTTTGTAGTTTTTCTGACAGCATGTGGTTCCACACAAGAGGCAGTCAATGCTGAAAGTACTGGTTTATGGGATCGTTATATTATTTATAATTTATCTCAACTGATTCTATGGTTATCTAATTTATTTGGTGGTAGCTTTCCTTTAGGTATTGCAGTCTTTACGATAATTATTCGTGCATTATTACTACCATTATTCCAAATGCAAATTAAAACACAGCGCAAAACACAAGAGCTGCAACCGGAATTAGATGCAATTAAAGCTAAATATCCTAACAAGGACCGTGCTTCAATGGAAGCAATGCAAGAAGAGCAACAAGCTTTAATGCAAGACCGCGGTGTAAATCAATTTGCTGGATGTTTACCAATGTTAATTCAACTACCAGTAATGATGGCACTTTATCAAGCAATCTTAAGAACAGAAGAATTACGTCAAGGTAACTTCTTATGGATGAACTTAGGACAACCTGACCCATACTTTGTCTTACCTGTCATTGCTGCTCTATTAACATTTGCAACAACTTACTTCTCAATGAAGAGTAATCCTGTGCAAAATACTATGACGAAAAGTATGACATTTGTTTCACCATTAATGATCTTATTAATTGGTTTCACACTACCAAGTGCCATTGCTTTATACTGGGTAATTTCAAATGCCTTTACACTAGCTCAAACATTTATCTTTAATAATCCATACAAGATTATTGCTGAGCGTGAAGCAAAAGCAGAAGCTGAAAAAGAAAAACAACGAGAATTAAAACGTCAATTACGACGTGCCACTAGTAAAAAGAAATAGAAGTCTCGAAAGGAAGATACGATGTTAGAACACAGTACAACTGTTAGAGCTGAGACGGTTGATAAAGCAATCGAAAAAGGATTAGCCGAACTGAACATCTCACGTTCTGAAGCAGAAATTCATGTTATTAGTGAAGGTAAAAAAGGATTATTTGGTTTTGGTAAGCAAGATGCCATTGTTGAAGTAACAGCGAAAAATGAGTTATCATTATCAGAAATTACTGAACAATTGGAAGAAGAGCAAAAAGTAAAATCAGATACAACAGAGACTCCCGTTGAAGCCGAACCGATGGTTGTTGAAGTTGACGAAGATATTAAAATCACTGAAGTGAAAGAACAACCTAAAGAAAAAGTTGCTCCAAAATCAGAAGTGGTTGAAGCAAAAGCGGTTGAAGAAACTGTGACTGAAGAACCAGTTAAAAAAGAAGTGAAAAAACCTCAACCAAAACCTTCTGTAGAAGCTGAAAAAGAAGTAAAAGCTGAAGCAGTAACTGAATCAAAATCAGATGAAGACGACCAACAAGAGACATTCACAATTGAAGAAGCAAGTCAGAAAGTGGCAGTCTACATTCAAGAAGTGATTCAATCCTACGGTGCGCAAGCTGATGTTGAGTTTGAAATATCACGTTCACAAGTGATGTTTAATATTGAAACGGATAAATCAGGCCTAGTTATTGGTAAGCATGGTAAAATCATTAATTCCCTTCAGATTTTATCGCAAACTTACTTCCAAAGCTTATACCGTCGCCGCACATCTATTCTATTGAATGTGGGTGATTACCGTAATCGTCGCGCAAATGTCCTGAGACAAATTGCTCAACGAACGGCAGATGAAGTATTAGAGACGAAACAAACCGTAATCTTAGATCCTTTACCAGCATATGAACGTAAGCAAATTCACGCACATTTAGCAAGAATTGATCGAATTAAAACACACTCAGAAGGTAAAGAACCAAATCGTTATTTAGTAGTAGAATATAAATAAGTGAATTCACACAAAAAAGCTAGGACTTCGGTCCTAGCTTTTTTATTTGGAGGTGATTTTATTAGTTACACGCTTCATTTGAGAGTAGTAATGCTTGTAAAGTACAGAGAATTTACTTCGTTCACTTTCATTCCAAGGTTTATTTTTACCACAAAAGTGTAAGATAACGGTATTATCCATAATCCAATCATAGGAAATCTCTTTTTGACTCATTATTTCATAAAGAAAAGGTAATCTTGAATCAAAATTATATAATTCATCAGGTAGAGGTAAGATTTGGTCTCCATATAGACCATTTAGTACATCTTGATCGGGCATAAGCAAGAAGTCATGATTTTCCATTATGAAATTATAGATGGTTTCACTTTTCACTTCTTGTCGAATCAAAGTTAAATTCATCAGTAGAACACCGGAATTAAAATAGCTTTTCAATTCACGATTACCTAAGCGTAGATGGTTTATAGTATCCGTTACTTCTAAACGAGTATGGATAGACGCTGCATAGAGATAATCATTAATATTTTGATTATATAACAAGGATAAATCATTAATACACAAAACATCAGCATCTAAATATAGAATCTTATCAAGATCTGAAGGAAGAAATTCATGGGTTAGCAATCTATAATAGATTGATTCGGGCCATCTTTCACTAGCGGGAGCGTTTTGGAATATATTCTTTCCGATAATAATAGGCTTATATTCCATTTGGAGTTGCTGACAAAATTTATGAATTAACTTGTTATCTTTTAATTCTTCTTTTTGAAGTACATAGACAACATACGATTCTTCTTTTGTATTATTTCTAATGGAAAATAAGGTAGTAAGGAGTGGTTCCGTAAAATTATCAGAAATTGAAAATAATAGATTCATCTTAAAAGCCTTCATTTTTACTGTTGAATCGATTATACCAAAATTAGAGCTAGTTGAATATGAAGGAATAGTTATTATAAAGTTCGATACAATAAGATGCCTTAACATTAAATTTACATAAACTTTACATAGAAAGACCAATCTTTACATAATATTTACGTTAAATTAATATCCACTTTATATGATAAAAGTCGGAAATGAATGCAGGGTTGTTGCGTTTCTAAAATTAATTATAAGGAGGAATTGTATCTTGAATACAATTAAAAAAGTTTTTACATTTATTATTTTAGCCATATTATTTGTGGGTAACTTAGGATTAACTGCAACAGGTGTTTATGCTCAGGAGCCTGTTGAATTAGTTTTCTGGCATGGAATGGGTGGTAATGCTGGTGAAGCATTACAAAGATTAGTTGATGAATTCAATGAATCTCAAGATGGTATTATTGTTAACGCTCAATATCAAGGAACTTATGATGAGACATTAACAAAATTACGCTCATCTGCTTCAGGATCTGAAGTTGGAGCTGACATTGTTCAAGTATTCGAATTAGGAACAACATTCATGATTGATTCAGGTTTAACTGTTCCAGTTCAAGAATTCATTGATTCAAGTGGTTATGATATCTCTCAAATCGAACCTAACTTAGCTGCATACTATACAATTGATGGTCAATTAAACTCTATGCCATTCAACTCTTCAACTCCAATAATGTATTATAACGCTGACATTTTTGAAGCAGCAGGTATTGAAGAAGCACCTAGTTCTTTAGCAGAAATCATTGAAATTTCACCACAATTACAAGAAGCTGGAGCAGCAATGCCAATCTCTCTACAAATCTACGGTTGGTATTTAGAACAATGGTTCTCTAAACAAGAAGAAGATATCTATGACAACGGTAATGGACGTGAAGGCGCGCCAACTGAAACTGTATTCGTTGAAAACGGAGCAATGGAAAAAACTATCTCTAAATGGTTAGAAGGTATGGAAGCCGGAGCAATCCCTAACGTAGGACGTACAGGTGGACAACCTGAATTCGTAGCTGGACAATCAGCAATTACAATTGGTTCTACTGCAAGTTTACGTCAAATCTTAACAGAAGTAGACGGACGTTTTGAAGTAGGTACTGCTTACTTCCCAGGTGTTGACGAAGAAGACCAAGGTGGCGTTTCAATCGGTGGAGCTTCATTATGGATGATCGAATCTGTTGACGACGCTAAGAAACAAGCAACTTGGGAATTCATTGAATTCTTAATTTCACCAGAATCACAAGCGAAATGGAACCGTGATACAGGATACTTCCCAATCACAACAGCAACTCACGAAGAGCAAGTATTCTTAGATAACTTAGCTGAGTTCCCGCAATTCCAAACAGCGATTGACCAATTACATGATTCTACACCAGAATCTCAAGGTGCATTATCAGGTGTTAACCAAGAAGCTCGTCAAATCTATGAAACAGAATTAGAAAACGTATTAAATGGCTCATCTGATCCAGCTACAGCAACTCAATCAATGGCTGACCAAGTGAACGCAGCATTAGAAAACTATAACGCTGCTAACCAATAATTGTTTACTATGCGAGAAGCTGGGTATTTACCTTTTTGGTATGCCTAGCTTTTCTTTTATTTAAAGATTAAGGAGAAACTATGGAACAAGCAAAAATCATCAAAGAAGAACGTCCTTTAAAAGATCGCATTAAAGGCTATGCTTATCTTCTTCCAGCAATTATTATTTTGAGTTTATTTATGTTTTGGCCTTTTATCCAAACTATCTATAGAAGTTCGTTCTTAACTAACAATATGGGTGAGAATGCTCAGTTCTTAGGATTAGGTAACTATCAAGAATTATTAACATCAAGTAGTTTCTGGAATAGTGTTCTTGTAACATTACACTTCGTACTGATCGTGGTAGTTGTGGGTGTATCCATTGGATTCTTAACAGCTCTACTTTGTCAGAAGACTTTCCCAGGTATCAAATTCTTTAGTACAAGTTATGCGATGCCAATGGCGATTGCATCTGCAGGGATGGCCATGATTTTCCAAGTCATGTTGAATCCGACGGTAGGGATTGTGAACCGTGTTTTAGGTACTTTTACTAATTATCTAGCAACACCCGATACAGCCTTATTAGCAGTAGGTATCCTAACAGGTTGGTTGAATAGTGGGATGAATTTCTTATATTTTTCATCAGGACTTGCAAGTATTGATGAGTCATTATATGAGAGTGGATCTATTGATGGAGCTAATGGCTTACAAAAATTTTTATTTATCACTTTACCTTCTCTTAAGCCAACTTTATTCTTTGTCATTGTGACGAATGTTATCAATGCTTTCCAAGGTTTCGGACAGATTAATATCTTAACTAAAGGTGGACCGGGTCAATCAACTAACGTAATTGTTTACGATATCTATCGTAATGCCTTCATGAACTATCGTTATGGCTTTGCCTCAGCAGAGTCGGTTATTTTATTCGTTATCGTTATGGTACTCACCATTATCATGTTCCGATTCAAAAAGGGGGCTAATAACTAATGCAAGCTACATCAAATTCTATTGAGAAGAAATATATTCGTCGTCAACGCATAGGACGTATTGCTTTAGTGGGATTAAATATTATCGCGTGGTTATTCACCATGTTCCCATTAATCTATGCTTTCTTAATGGCTATTAAGCCAGCCGGGGAATTATATGATCCTAGTAGTATCCTATTCCCGCAGAATCCGACATTGACTAACTTTGTGGATGTGTTTGATATTGCACCGATTGGTCGTTATATTACTAATTCTTTAATCGTAGCAGTATCCATTACCTTATTACAGATTACGACGTCTGTCTTAGCCGCTTTTGCCTTTAGATTTTTGAAATTCAAAGGAAAAGGCATTGTCTATGGTCTCATCTTATCAACGATGATGATTCCTGGTGAAGCGGTGATTATCTCGCAATTTTTAATGGTTTCTAGCTGGAGAATTACAGATTCGTTAATCGTATTAATTATTCCTTTTGTAGTCTCTGCTTTTAATATTTTCTTATGTGTACAAGCTTTAGAGAATTTCCCGTATGAAGTCTATGAGTCAGCTAAGATTGATGGCTGTAGTGATGTTCGCTTTGCTTTCACTATGGTTCTTCCATTAATTAAACCAACCATTGGTGCGATGGCCGTACAATCCTTCTTATCTGGATGGAATATGTATATGTGGCCACTCTTAGTAACGAATAATGATGCCAACAGAACGGTACAGATTGGTATCTCTATGTTGAACAGTGTCGACTCACAATCAATGGTATTGATGGTTGCCGGAGTTGTTATCTGTATGATTCCAAGTTTAGCCATATTCATTGTCGGACAACGTAATATGGTTAAGGGATTAACTTCTGGAGCTATTAAAGGATAATCATTTTTAAGGAGAAAGTTAATAATGGCAAAATTACAATTAAAAAAAGTAGCTAAAATCTATGAAGATGGCTACAAAGCAGTGAAAAATATTGATCTAGACATAGAAGATAAGGAATTCATCGTCTTAGTAGGTCCTTCAGGATGTGGAAAGTCTACGACTCTTCGTATGATTGCGGGTCTAGAAGGAATCTCTGAAGGCGAGATGTATATTGGTGATACATTAGTCAATAATATTCCTCCTAAAGAGCGCGATATCGCGATGGTATTCCAATCCTATGCTTTATATCCCCATATGACCGTACGTGATAACATTGCCTTTGCCATGCGTATGGCGGGTGTGAATAAGCAAGAACGATATAAGCGTGTTGATGAAGTCGCAAGAATCTTACAATTATCTGAATTATTGCATAAGAAGCCAGGAGTTTTATCAGGGGGTCAACGTCAACGTGTGGCGCTAGGTCGTGCCATGGTTCGTAATCCTAAAGTATTCTTATTAGATGAGCCTTTATCTAACTTAGATGCAAAATTACGTGTCACCATGCGTTCTGAGATTGTCAGCTTACACCGTAAGCTACAAACGACTTTTGTCTATGTAACCCATGACCAGACTGAAGCAATGACAATGGGAACGCGTATTGCGGTGATTAGTGTTGGGAACGTTGAACAATTCGATACACCTGCTAACCTTTACTATAACCCTGACAATGTCTTTGTGGCAGAATTCATCGGAAGCCCACAGATGAATATGTTAGAAGGTAGATTAGTCAAAGAAGCTGGTGATGTCTTCTTCACAGCCACAGATAAAAAAATCTACCTACCTCAAGAATTGGTTGACCGTATTCATGTTGATATTCAAGGTCAAGAAGTCTTACTAGGTATTCGTCCAGAGAATATTCACTATCAAGCTACTGCAGAAGACGAGAATACCGTGACTGTCCTTGCTAAGAATGTAGAACAAATCGGTTCAGATACCTTTGTTTATTTCGACCTAGAATCTGCCAAACGTGAATGTGCAGCCAGATTCAACCCACCACGTATGGTTCCAATTGAGACTGAAGTACACATTTCACTTGATTTAACGAGAGCTTTATTGTTTGATAAAGAGAGCCAACAAACAATTCTTACTGCACGTTCAGTAGAAGGAGTCCTATAAGATATGAGTAAAATAATTGCACACCGTGGTTATAGCGGAAGATTCCCTGAGAACACTTTGCTCGCATTTACTAAAGCTGTAGAATACGGTGCTCAAGGGATTGAATTAGATATTCAATTAACTAAAGATAAAGAAATTGTAATCTGTCATGATGAAAAAATTGATCGTACATCGAATGGCCAAGGCTTCATCGCGAATCTGACTTTAGAAGAATTAAAAACGTATGAATTCCGTAATGGGATGGAAGACTTAGAAGATGAGAGTACGGATAATATTAAGATACCCACTTTAGTTGAGTTTTTAGACTGGTTCCAGACAACCGATATTATGGTTAATATTGAACTGAAGACATCTTACTTTGCTTATGATGAGATGGCAGGCATTACCGTAGACTTAGTGAAAGAACGTGGCTTAGAAGACCGTGTTATCTTCTCTTCTTTCAATCATTTTTCAATTCAAGCGATTAAAGAAATCGATTCGAACATAGCATGTGGTTTCTTAACAGTAGCTAACATATTGAATCCAGGACAATACTGCAAAAAATATGGGGTGGAACATTATCATCCTATGTTCGTCTCAGCTCTTTTGAACCCTGAGATAGTGAAGGAATGTAAAGACCTTAATGTAGGCATTAATGCCTACACAGCCAATGAAAGAGAACATATTCAAGCCTTATTAGACTTAGGCATTGAAGGAATTATTACCAATGAAGTCGAATTAGCCATGACGTTAGTTTAATAGAGTGACTTTCCATATCCTGATAAACTCCTCAAAGGTTTATCAGGATTTTTTGTTGACATCTAACTGTATTACTCATATAATACACTTGTGAATTGTATTAAGTGGATAATACACTTTTAGGGAGGAGGCTAGACCATGGAATTTGATAAGCGGTCCCCCATATATGAGCAATTGAAGCATCATTATAAGCAAATCATTGTGGTGGGAGACTATAAGGCGGGGGATAAGCTCCCTTCGCGTAGAGAGATTGCCCAAGAGTTTAAGATTAACCCTAATACCGTTCAGAGAGCCTTTAAGGAACTTGAAGAGGAGGAGATTATTGTGTCAGAGCCAAATGTACCAAGTACTGTAACGATGAATACAGAAGTGATTGAAAAGTTGAAACAAAGCATGTTACATGATGCGATGGTCCAGTTCTATGATGCGATTCAACCTCTTGGGATTGAAGCCCATGAACTATTAGCCTCTTTAGGGGAATATATTGAGGAAAGGAGTGGTATAGATGATAGAGATTAAAGGAGTAAGTCGGTCTTTCGGTAAGAAAGAGGTATTGAAGGATGTGTCCTTTACTATCAACAAAGGAGAGATTACGTGCTTGATTGGGGAGAATGGGTCAGGAAAGACTACCTTAATGAATCTCTTAATGAAGTTATTGCCTAATGATTCAGGTGAATTCTTAATCGATGGCCAAGCGATTCGCTTCCAAGACTTCAACCGTATCTCCTATATTCCAGATCAGATTATTGTCTTGAAGCATATGACCATTCAACAAGCGCTTGATTTTATGGCAACCTATTACACTTCATTCAATCCTAAACGGGCGGATGAAATGATTGAATTCTTCCATCTGAACCGCCATGATCAGATTAGTCGCTTATCCAAAGGGAATATTGCCAAGGTCAACTTATTATTAGGTCTGTCCTTAGATACAGACTACGTTATTATGGATGAACCTTTCTCTGGTATTGATATTCTTACGCGTGAAGAGATTGCTAGTGTCTTTACTTCTAAGATTATTGAAGGGCGAGGTGTTCTCATATCAACCCACGAGATTAATGATATTGAGATGTTAATTGACAAAGTCGTTATGTTAAAAGATGGCCATGTGGTGAATGAATTCTATCCAGAATCAGTCCGTTTTGAAGAAGGGCATAGTATTGTGGATAAGATGCGGGAGGTGTATAGATAATGAAATTCTTAAACTTATTAACTGATGAGTTGAGACGCGCTCGTATATTCTATGGCCTACTCATGATTAGTGTGCTTTTAGTCCAAGCTTTCAATATCGGTAATATGATAATAAGAAACCGTCAGACTGTTCGTGAAGGTCATCCTGTAGCACTTTATTTAACAGATTTTTTTGATTCATCTGGTTTATATCCGATGGTTATTGGAGGAGCAGCCTTTGCTTTAATCTTATATGCTGTTTTTATCTGGTTACGTGAATGGTATTTTCAAGGAAATTATATGTACCGCTTACTTATCTTACCTGGGAACCGAGCACCGATTGCTTTTGCTAAAGTAGCAACCATATTACTGCTGATGTCGGGCCTACTCTTGTTACAGTTAGGGATTTTCTATGTAACCCATTGGATTCTTCAGATGGTGTTCCAAGATAATTACTTAGGATTAGGGGTTCTTCTTCAGATAGCTCAACAATTTACTATAAGTTATATCTTATTTCCGCTTCATCCTTTGACAGCCCTATTCAACTATGGCTTTGGGATTTGTTTCTTATTAGTCTTGATGAATAACTGTATCTTGATCTTTAGTTATAAAGGTCATGGATTACTTAAGACAATAGGTCTGACTTTGGTCTATGATGTAATCATGTTAGCTTTATTGATAGGATTCTTCCTATCGATTCGCAATCCATTGACTACTACAGAAGTGACAACAATGGTTATCGTATTCCTAGTCGGCTATCTAATCATCCATAGTGGATGGATGTATTGGTTCATGAATTATTACATTAGTATATAGGAGGGTTGAATATGAAAAGAAATGCCTTAACTCTATCTTGGATTATTCTTATGGTCCTTGTAGTGATAGTAATATGGGTTAGTCAGACCCAGGTCAATCCAATCCAAGTCCAGTCTCAAGATGAAGATATCAATTGGGCGGACTTAGAATTTGTATTGAAGGACAAAGACAAAGAAGTTAGTTATGTTGCTTTCATGGAGCAAGATGGCAAGTTCACTCACCTCATCAATGATTACAATTCTTCACAGTCATTAATGCAATCTGTCTATGATGAAGTGTATTCAGCATTTCCATTAACGAATAGACCTAATCTGCGTGAATATGGGGTAGTTAATCCGAATAGTTCCATTCAATTATGGTATCAAAGTTCCTACCTGAGAGATCAAGATGATGATAGCTTAATCTTCGATTATAAGATCGTGGATAAGGACGCTTCGGTTTTCACTGAAGGGAGTTATGACTTAGGAGAAGATAAGGATTCTAACTATTCAGTTATTAGCTATGCTGAAGATGATTCCAACTATTATCTATTGTTGACAATCGATGGTATGGAACGGAATCCTACCCATACGACTCAATTAACTATCAATAAAGAGACCGCTGAGGTAGTGAATGAAGAGAGTATTGAGGAAGACTTAACGGACTATTATGCGCTATCGAATGCAGGTTATCAATTAGATCAACCTCATTTCCATCTCATACTGAAAAGCCACGTTAATCCAGATTCCTTGTCAGTTAATCATAGCCAACTCTCTTCTTATAACAATTATGAAGTGGCAGTCATTGATCCCATTACCCTTGAGGTGAATGATATTGTCGTAAGTAATTCTGAGTCCACGGATGATGAAGAATTTTATGGTGAAACGAACTTGGTCATGGTTAGGGAAAATCATTTGTATTACTTGAAGATTGATACGGCACATACTGAAGGGGTCGAGGATCCTTCTAGTCTTATGACTATGTATGAATATGATTTTGATGGGGAGGATTTCGAAGAACTTTGGAATAGAGAGTTTTTGGACTTCAAAGGAATCGCCTATACTTTACAAAATAGTCAATTGTACATGAGTATGATTGAAGATGAGAAGCAAGTTCGAGTAGAACATGTCGATATCTTAAGTGGAGAGACAGATGGGGAGAAGATTTATACCATTAAAGGAAGCTCACAATATCAATTCCTATCTACAAACTTTGTAAATCGTCAATACTAAGAATTTTCTGCAAATGCCTTAGGTGTTTGCAGTTTTTTGTGTTACATCTCAATTATTACAGATTCTTTACAAAAAATTCGAAAATACGACACATATAAGTTGCAAGTCAAACGCTTTCACTATATAATAAAGGGGTCAGGTAAAGTTGTATAGACAAGTAAAAAGGAGGAACACTATGGCAAATTTCGAACAAGATGCTAGAGCTCTGTTAGAACACATTGGTGGAGCAGAGAATATTAATGCTGCAACGCATTGTGCTACACGGATGCGTTTTGCATTAAAGGATCCAAGTGAAGCGGATATTCAAGCAATTGAGGCAATACCATCTGTCAAGGGGAGTTTTACGCAAGCAGGTCAATTTCAAGTCATTATTGGTAATAACGTATCTGAATTTTATAAAGAATTTGCGGCGATTTCTGGTGTTTCAGAAGCTTCAAAAGCGGATGTAAAGCAAGCCTCTGAAGCGAATCAATCGTGGTGGCAAAAGGCAATGACGTTCTTAGCTGAGATCTTCGCACCAATTATTCCAGCGATTATTGTAGGGGGACTTATCTTAGGTTTTCGTAATATCTTGGAGGGTGTAGCTTGGGAAGGGTTAGGCGGTCAAACGATTGCTGAGTCTTCTGTATTCTGGAATGGAATTAATCATTTTCTATGGTTACCAGGGGAAGCAATCTTCCATTTCTTACCAGTAGGTATTACATGGGCCGTAACACGTAAGATGGGAACAACTCAGATTTTAGGGATTGTCCTGGGTCTGACTTTAGTTTCACCCCAATTATTGAATGCTTATGGTGCTGCGGAGGCATTAGCATCGGGAGAAGTACCTCAGTGGGACTTTGGTTTTATTCAGTTAGATATGATTGGATATCAAGCTCAAGTAGTTCCAGCAATGTTAGCTGGATTGGCGTTAGGTTATTTAGAGAAATTCTGGCGTCGTGTTGTTCCAGAAATGGTATCAATGATTTTTGTTCCATTCCTATCACTATTACCAGCAGTTATTCTTGCGCATACGGTGCTTGGACCAATTGGTTGGTGGATTGGTGATGGCATCTCAACGATTGTATTAGCAGGACTATCTGGTCCATTAAAGTCTTTATTTGGTTTCTTATTTGGTGCTTTATACTCTCCATTAGTTATTACTGGCTTGCATCACATGTCTAATGCCATTGACTCGCAATTGATTGCTGATACAGGAACAACGGGCTTATGGCCGATGATTGCCTTATCTAATATTGCGCAAGGGTCTGCTGTAATGGCAGTTTGGTGGTTAACGCGAAAAGATGTTGATGAGTCTCAAATTACCATTCCTTCAGCTGTATCAGCTTATCTTGGTGTTACAGAGCCGGCAATGTTTGGGGTAACTTTAAAATATGTTTACCCATTTGTTGCTGCGATGGTTGGATCAGGTATTGCAGGGTTTATCTCGACGACATTTAATGTTCAATCGAATGCAATTGGCGTAGGGGGCTTACCGGGATTCCTAGTTATCCATATTGATTCACAAATGTGGTTCTGGATTGCTATGGCAGTGGCTTTAGTTGTGCCGTTTATCTTAACGCTAGTCTTCCACAAAGTTGGTTTCTTAACAGATGCGGGATTAAACTTCGATATCCCATTCTTTAACAGCAAATCTGAGAAGGAAGCATAAGCAAGTTTATATATACAATAGAAGCAGCAAGTTAATCCTAACTTGCTGCTCTTTTATTACAGGAGGAACTTAAGAATGAAATTATCAAAACGTGTAATGTATCAAATCTATCCAAAATCATTTCAAGATACAACGGGTGATGGTTATGGAGATTTACAAGGAATAATAAAAAGATTAGATTACTTAAAAGAGCTTGGTATTGATATGATTTGGTCAAGTCCATTCTATCCTTCACCGCAATATGACAATGGTTATGATGTGAGTGATTATACGGGAATCAATCCAGATTACGGGACAATGGAAGACTTCGATGAGTTAATGGAAGAGCTTCAAAAGCGTGGGATTGATTTAATGATGGATATGGTATTTAACCATGTATCAACGGAACATGAGTGGTTCCAAAAAGCTTTAGCAGGGGATCAATATTATCAAGATTTCTTCTACTTAGAACCAGCTAAAGAAGACGGATCGTTGCCAACCAATTGGGATTCTAAATTTGGTGGACCGGCTTGGGAGAAATTCGGCGATACTGATTTATATTATTTACACTTATATGACGTGCACCAAGCAGATTTAAATTGGTATAATCCAAATGTGCGTGAAGAATTGCAGAAAGTCTTAAACTTTTGGTTAGACAAAGGGGTCAAAGGCTTCCGGTTTGATGTACTCAATGTGATTGGGAAAGAATTACCTTTTGTTGATAGTGAAGAACCAGGTTCAGCTCAAGAAAAGTCATTGTATACCGATACACCAATCGTTCATCAGTGGGTAAAAGAATTAAATAAAGCCTCTTTTGGGACACGTGAAGATATTGTCACTGTCGGGGAAATGTCATCGACAAACATACCCAATGGTGTTCGTTACACGAATCCGGCTGAAGAAGAGTTAAGTATGATATTTAATTTCCATCATTTAAAAGTGGATTATGAAAATGGGGAGAAATGGAGCAATCCTGACTTTGATTTTCTTGAGTTAAAACGAATTTTAGATGAATGGCAAACAGGAATGTCAGATGGTGACGGATGGAATGCTTTATTCTTAAGTAATCATGACCAACCACGTGCGAATAGCCGCTTCGGAGATGTTGAGAACTATCCGATTGAAACAGCGACGATGTTAGCTCAAACTATTCAATTTCTACGCGGGACGCCTTATATTTATCAAGGTGAAGAGATTGGAATGACCAATCCTAATTATACGTCGATTGAAGAATACAATGATATTGAAACGCATAACAATTACCAAATTCTCTTAGATAAAGGTGTTTCAGAAGAGGAAGCTCTTGAGATTATTCAAGCGAAATCACGTGATAACGGTCGTACACCCGTTCAATGGGATGACAGTGATCACGCAGGGTTTACAACTGGCGATCCTTGGTTAAATGTCGCACCGAATTATAAAGAAGTGAATGCCACTAATGAATTAGCGAATGGCCAAATCTTTTCATATTATCAAGAGTTAATTAAACTACGTCGTGAATACGATGTGATAAGTGATGGGACTTACCGTGGGTTATTATTAAATCACCCAGAAGTAATGGCTTATGTGCGTGAATTAGAAGATGAGAAGTTATTAGTCCTCAGTCATTTCTATCCAAGCGAAGTTACAGTAACTTTACCAGATGAATTCAAAGGCTTATCAGCTAAGAAACTGATTGGTAATGGCGCTTTAGAGGTAATGTCTGATTCAATCACGTTGAAAGCCTACGAGACTGTGGCATTTTTAATAAAATAATAGACAAATGTGAGGGGAAACTATGATAGAACGTGAAAAGATGCTAAATGGCGAGTGGTATGACGCGAATTATGACGAAGGACTTGTGGAAGAACGTAGAATTGCGCAAGACTTGTGTTTTCAATTTAATCAAACGTCACCTTTAGAAGAAGAAAAGCGACAAGACATTCAAGAAAAATTATTTCAGCAAAAGTTAGACAACGTTGGAATCTCTAGTCCATTAACTTGTGATTATGGGTCACTTACCCAATTTGGGCATGACGTATTTGTTAATAGTAATGTTTACTTCATGGATGGTGGTGGCATTACAATTGGAAATAATGTCTTTATCGGTCCTAACACTGGTTTCTATACAGCTGCTCATCCATTGGATTATCCAAGTCGTAATATTGGGCTTGAGAAAGCTTCGCCGATTGTCGTCGGAAATAATGTTTGGATTGGAGCCCATGTTGCTATTATGCCAGGAGTAGAGATTGGTGACGGGTGTGTGATTGGAGCTGGAAGTGTTGTGACACGTGATATTCCAGCTAATTCATTAGTTATGGGTTCGCCTGCGCGCATTGTTAGAGAAATCGATCAAACAGATCAAATAAAAGATAAATAAAGCTGTGAGATAAGAGCGAAGCACTGTCATAGGTTGATTCGCTCTTATTTTATGTTTATTACTACAGATAATAAGCTGTTTCACTTTTTATTATAACTGTTATAGTTTATTCTTTGGAAACTTAATGAAAGCATATTTTTATTGATATTTTTTAAATTAAAACTGTTGCAAATAGTTATGAAGGGTGTTATCATATTCGTAATGAGACATAGCCAATGTGTCTCAGAATAAACAGCATATACTTTTCCTTAAGGAACCATTCCCTTATAACAGATATATCGATAACGAGTCTGTTCAAATATTAGAAGCCCCCCAAACCTCTCATATTTTATACAAATATCGTTATCCATCTACCACAGAACTTCTAAGAGTTCTGTTTTTTTATTCCACAAAAAAAGCTGTTAACTTAGAGTTAGACAGCTTTTTCTATATAATTATTTATTACGTACTGTTTGTAAAGCTTCTGACCAGCTAACAACATCGTTTAACATATTATTTATCGAATCTGTATGGTAATCAGCAGGTTTAAACGTGCTCATTTGTTCGAAGTCGGTGTTCATACTGAATGTTACTTGAGGACCAACAACAGCAACTTTTAAGTTACCTAACATTGGACGCATCATCACACTTGCGCTAATTCCTAATTGTCCACCGTATGACACAATTCCAGCTGCTTTGTGGAAGAATTCACTTGCTAAGTAATCAATCGCATCTTTTAAGCCACCCGTTACAGCTTTATTGTATTCTGGTGTAACAAAGATAAAGCCATCTAATTCTTTCACTTTATCAGACCATCTCTTAACGTTAGGATTTGGACGATCATCTGTTGCAATAGGAGGAATAACCTCGTCAAAGCGTGGAAGATCAAACTCTTTAATATCCACTAATTCGAATTCTGCGTTATTATTCTGCGCTTTCGCAAACTCTAAAATCCATTCTGCCACTTGTAAATTAACACGTGAGTTACGTGTACTACCTGTAATAATACCAATTTTAACCATATGATAGCCTCCTAATAATTTTAATAACCTAATAATTCTAGCTTAAGTATGAGATTTTTACAAACGAATATGTTAATAAATGAATATAAACTTTATTACTATAAAATTATCTAGTAAATTCCTCACAACACTCTACTCAACGAAGAAGACTATGCTATAATGAAATTAATATTTTGAGGAGACGAATGTGAATACTTATGAAATTAAAACAACTTATTTTAAGCTCACTCGCTTTCTTGCTCGTCGGATGTGCAAGTGAACCAATGATTACCTTAAGCGAAGAGAACCAAAGTATTATTGAAGAGAAACGTCAAAGTCTAGAAGGCAACCAAACAGAAGATGAAAGTGCAGAAGGTGAGGACACTCAAAGCCAAGAACCTGATGAAGCAAGTAACAGTCAGATCCTAACAAGCTTCGATACGAGTGATTGGGTAGCTTTAGAAGACGCCGTTCAGTTAAATATTGAAGATTACTTACCAAACGTTATGTATCAAATTAAGCAATATAGTAATGGGGAGACGTCACGTGTTGACTACCCTGACTTCGTGGACCAAACATTGAACATGATGCAAGTGGAGACGCGGATAACAGATCAAGCGCCCATCGTGAATATCTTTAGTTGGGGAAATTCACAAATCACTCGCCTAGAAGAAAGTTCAGAATTAAATCCATATGTGAACCATCTAACAGGGATGGCTAACCAAGCGACTCAGGAATCTGAACTCTTGCTACAAGCACCCCTGCAAGTTGGTACAAGTTGGCAACGTGATGCAACGACAACAAGTGAGATTACTGCGATCTATAGCCAAGCAACGATAAGAGATCTGGAGTTAGAGAATGTGATTGAAGTTACTTCAACACTTGAATCAGGTACTTTAGTCGAATATTATGCACAAAATGAAGGTGTCGTAGCGACCGTCGAAGCAGACGAAGCAGGTACGGTGACGCAAGTATGGCAAGCACAAGCAATCTATCATGAGAACCGTATTATCAATAATGTTGAAGTGATGTTGCCGACAACGGATGATGCGATGGTTGAGCCTGGGCAAGCAGCATTCTCGTGGCAAACGAACGGGAATTTCGCAAGTGCTTTTGATAGTATGTTTAAAGAGATGGGCATTTTAGATGATACGATTACAGTCCAAGCGGTCACTTTAAATGAAGGAGTTGTCATCATTGACTTCTCACCTGGGGTAGTAGCTGTATTGAATAGTCATGAAGCTTCAGAACAAGCAGTGATTGCTTCAATTGTAACGACATTAGGGAATTTCTTTAATACGGATCAAGTACGTTTAACAGTGAATAATAGTGGTATGTTACCAGATACGCTTGAATACCCTACGAATGGTATCTATCAAGTGAGTACAATAACGACTCCTTTAGAGACAGTCGATGCTTCAGTTGAATCAAGTGAGTCAACATTGAACGCTTCGTCAATGGATGAATCTGCAACTACAGATGAAAGTCAAACAACAACCGGTTCAGAATCACTTTAACAGTGGGTAGTAGCAAATGAGGTCTAACATAACCGTTATTATGTTTACTCAATTTAACACAACGATCAATGGATTGTATTTTACTTTTTCTAATACTATTCTGCCTGTGTTAAAGCAGGAAGAGGATGCTCGTATTGGTATTCGAATAATGAATCGAATCAATAATTTAATACAGAACAGTCTGTTTTTCCTGTTGTTCTTTGGATCTCCTTTACTAGCGGTCGCATGGTTTTGATGAATATAAATTCTACCTTGTTTGGGCTGGGTAGTTTACTACATATTATCGGAAGCTTTTTAGAAACCATTGTGAAAAATGTTCCCTGGAACAATCGACTGAAGAATGAGGCGAATGAGACCAGTTGGCAAGAATTTGTTAGTGAGTGGACTCGCTGGAATACGATTCGAGCTATTATGGGTTTGCTAGCTTCAACAATTATTTTGCTTGAATTACTCTATTAAAAAAGTGGGTTTGGAAATTTTGGTTCTTGAATTTTTGGTGTTGGTGAGAGAAATCTCACTGACACCTTTTTTTGTATGTACACAAAAGCCAGTGAATTCCTATATAATAAAGTTACCATACATTACTAAAAGGAGAATTCACTTGGCT
>NZ_JBGQQZ010000019.1:0-35760 GCF_045528575.1 Ruoffia sp. FAM 24228 | reverse complement strand
GTCATCGATTGCACACAAACGGAACACGATTCCACGGAAATCCTTACACTACCGAACACCGTTGGAAGTATTTTTGAGTTACTTAGATGAAGCAGTTTTGTCTAGCTTAATTTGACAAATCAAATTATGTTATTTATTTAAATTAATGTAGTAAAGAAAGGGCGTTATAAAATGTACAAATGGCAACTCGATGATTTATATGTTGGTTATGAAAGTGAAGAATTTAAATCGGATTGGGCGAAATTAAAGCAATACAAAGAAGATTTTAAGCAATTAACTTTAGAAGATAATTTAGAAGATATTAAAGCGGCTGTGAAATTTAAAGAAGAGTTATTAATTACAGCAAGACGTATTGGCTCATTCATCAGCCTTACGTTATCAACAAATACAACTGATGAAACGTCAACGAATTATCGTGGTAAGTTTTCAAAAGTAATGTCAGAACTGACTAAAAACCAAATTATCTTAGATCGTTTTTTAGGAAGTATTACTACCGATATTACTCAAGATAGTGAGTTATCGGATTATACATTTGCCTTTAATGAATTAAAAGAAGAAGCAAAGCATTTATTAGATGAAGATACGGAAGCCGTGATTTCAAAACTAAACAACTCTGGTGCAAGTGCTTGGTCAAATTTACATACATACTTAACATCTACGGTAGAAGCAGACGTAGATGGAAAAACCTATACGTTAAGTGAAATTCGTAACTTAGCTTATGATGTGGACCAAGATGTACGTAAAAAAGCCTATGAAGCCGAATTAGCTATGTATGACAAAATTAAAGATCCCGTTGCTTTCTCATTGAACAATATTAAACAACAAGTTCTAACAACGTCATCATTACGTGGCTATGAATCACCATTAGATGAAACATTGCAACAATCACGCATGGACCGTAAAACATTAGATAGTTTAATGACAGCAATTCAAGAATACCTACCAGAATTCAGACGTTATTTAAAACAAAAAGCTACTTACTTAGGACATAAAAATGGCTTACCATTCTATGACTTATTCGCACCTATGGGGGAAGCGAGTCAACAATTCTCAGTTGAAGAATCTGGAGAATACTTAGTCAATCACTTTAGACCCTTCTCAGATAAGTTAGCTGATTTAGTACAAGAATTTTACGATAAGAACTATGTGGATTTCATTCCAAGAAAAGGTAAACGAGGCGGAGCGTTCTGCTCTAACTTACCATTTATTGGCCAATCACGTATTATGACGAACTTTGATGGATCACTATCTAGTGTCATTACAATGGCGCATGAACTAGGCCATGCGTATCACGGATCAATTATCCAAGCACATAAACCATTGAATTGGTCTTATTCTATGCCAGTTGCTGAAACAGCATCAACATTTAATGAAACATTAATTATGAATGACTTGTTAAATAATACAGACGATGAAGTTGAACAACTTGCTTTAATCGAATCATTGTTACAAGATACGACTCAAATTATCGTTGATATTTATTCACGTTATTACTTTGAAACAAAATTATTTGAAGCAAAAGAAGATAAATTCTTATTCAGTCAACAGCTTGAGGATCTAATGAAAGAAGCTCAATTAGAAGCCTATGGGGATGGGTTAGACCCAGATTACTTACATCCATATATGTGGGTAAATAAAGGTCATTACTATTCAGCAGGTTTAAGTTTCTATAACTTCCCTTATGCATTTGGTGGTTTGTTCGCTAGGGGCTTATATACAATCTATGAAGAGCAACCAGAAGGCTTTGTTGAACGCTATGATGAGTTATTAAAACTAACGACCGTATCATCTGTTGAAGAGACAGCAAAAGCGATGGACGTTGATGTCACTGATGTTGCATTTTGGCAAAAATCTTTAGACACTTTTGTTAACTATATTGATCAATTCGAAGAAATTACAAACAAATTAATGGCAACAAAATAATTAAACATAAAAAATTATCCCTGACTTTTTCAATAAAGAATGAGTCAGGGATAATTTTTATTTGTTTTGAATCGCTAATTCAACAATATGTCTTGCGAGCCATTCATTTCGAACGAGTAGGGGACCGTGGAAGTAAGAGCCGAAGGTGTTTTTGTAATGAACTCCTTCAGTTTGGTCCACACCATTATTCCCATTTCCTTTTATAACACGCCCCAGAGGTTTTAACTCAGATCCTAGATGAGTGACGCCGTTGTGGTTTTCAAAGCCATAATAAGTTTGATCATTTTCTTCATCATAGATTTCAATATCACCTATAAAACGAGAATCAATTTGTCTCTCAGTATAATGAGGTAAGATATTCATACCCTCTAAACGATCACCAGCGGCATTAATGTAGTATTGACCAAGTAATTGAAAGCCACCACAAATGGTTAACATAACACCGTCGTTCTCGATGAACGATGCAATTTCATCGCGGATGCGAGGTAAATCTTGCGAGACAATCTTTTGTTCATAATCTTGCCCACCACCGAAGAAAAGCAAATCAAAATCTTCAGCTAGAAAGTCATCACCTAGACTGACAATCGTTGTTTCAACCTGATAACCTGCTTCTTTAGCGTAATGCTGAAGCATTAGTAAGTTTCCATTATCGCCATATGTATTCAATAAGTTGCCATATAGATGACCAATTCGAATGTTTTTCATAAAGGGCACTCTTTTCTTTAAGTTATTTTGTAATATAGCCAGCTTGAATTAATTCTTTTCGTAAATCTAACATGGCCGTATAAGTTGCAAAGATATGGACACTGTCTGTCTTTGCTCCACGCATAGCTTGAACCACTTCTTCAATAGAATCAAGTTCTTGAATGTCACCATCGAATAACTCTGCTACATCTAAGCGTTTCGTCATATCATCTTTACGCATTCCCGCTGTGTAGACTGATTGGATATTAAAATCTGACATCTTCTCGAAGTCCCCGTCCCAAATCCAGCTGACATCTGTTCCATCCGCGTATTGATTGTTTAAAATCGCAATAAAGGTCGACGGATTTTTATCAAGTCCAACTAAATCGATGACTTGGTTTAAGCCGACGGGGTTCTTTACTAAATTAATTAACACTTGCTTGCCTTCGATCTCTAATATCTCTTGACGACCAAAGACACGTTTTGCTTTCTCAAAGCCAACATGAATTTGTTCAGGTGTCAATTCGAAGAAGCGACTCAAACTATAAGCAGCTAAAGCATTGTAGATATTATACATTCCAGCGACTGGAATTTGGAATTGGAAATCATTAATTGTAAAAGTTGAGTCTGTAATGTTTAAATCATCTAAACTTGTCACTTTAAAGTCCAACTCAGGGCGTTTAAAGTCACAATTTTCACAATAGAATTTACCTTGATTTGCATAAGTTAAAGTGTGATATTTTAACACGTGGTCACACTTCGGACATAGGATACCGTCAGTGTTATGATGCGGAACGACATTACCATCCATTTGATCTTCAAAACCAAAGTAAAGACGAGGGTTTGGCAAATCAATGGAATTCAAAATGGGTGAGTCTGCATTAGAAATTACTGTCGCTTCAGGGGCTTCTTTGGCTGCATCAGCCATTAATTTATAGATCGTATAAATTTCACCGTAACGGTCCATTTGGTCACGAAAGACGTTCGTGTGAACAAATACCTTCGGCTTCACGTGTTTAACAACGTGCTTTAGGGAACCTTCATCGACTTCAAGCACAGCAATGCCTTTTTTGTTTTTCTCAAGGCGAGGGGCAGCTAGAAAGGTACTGACAATCCCTTGATGCATATTTGAACCTGTCGGGTTAGTTAGGACGTGAGGGTAAGCTTCATTCAAAGCGTAGACACTTAACGCCGTTGTTAAGGTTTTACCATTCGTTCCAGTGATGATAGCAACATCATAATTTTCACCTAATGTAGTTAGTATATCTGGGTCAATCGTTAAGGCAAGTTTACCGGGCAAACTACTTCCGCCACCAGTAAATTTTGTAAGAGCCCAACGAGATAGGCGGCCAACGTGAGTGGCAATATTACTTCTATAGCTCATTCATAATTCTCCTTTGGTGAGTATGATTACTCTTTTAACATTAGTATTTTAGCAATCATCCGTTTTAAAATAAAGTATTATATTTTAAGCGAGTCATTCCAAAATACACTTTTACCATAATTGTAATCAAAGTTGAATGAAGGTATGATATTCTTAGTTAGGAATATATAGAGTATACCCTAAAACACTAAAGATAATTTTATGATAATATTTCATCCAAGTAATTGACTAAGATGCTTGAGTATTTTATTATTAATAGTTGAGAGTAGAAAAGAAGGAGTTAGATCATGGCGAAACTGTACTTCAAATTCGGTGCAATGAATAGTGGGAAATCAATTGAAATCGTAAAGGTTGCACATAACTATGAAGAGCAAAATAAACCAGTTAAAATTTTTACGAGTGCTGTCGATACACGTACAAAAGTAGGCTTAGTTGCAAGTCGTACAGGATTAGAACGTGAAGCAACTCCGATTACGGATGACATGGATTTATATGAAGAGATTGCTGGAATTGATACGGAGTTATATTGTATCTTAATCGACGAAGCGCAATTCTTGAAAAAACATCATATATTAGAGCTTGCTCGTGTTGTAGATCAATTAAACATTCCAGTTATGGCATTCGGTTTAAAAAATGATTTCTCAAACGAGCTTTTTGAAGGTTCGAAATACCTTCTCATCTATGCTGACAAGATTGAAGAACTCAAGACAATTTGTTGGTATTGTCACCGTAAAGCGACAATGAACTTAAGAATCAATGACGGAGAACCGGTATATACAGGAGAACAAATCCAAATTGGTGGAAATGAATCCTATCTACCAGTCTGCCGAAGCTGCTACTACAATCCAGGCGGCGTAAACAAGTTATAAGAAATGGGGAAAAATAATGTTTGAACAACTAGATTCGCTAATTTTTCGCTATGACGAAGTTAATGAATTACTAAGTGACCCAAGTGTGATTAGTGATACAAACCGTCTACGAGAATTAACGATTGAAGAAAGTGATTTAAGACCCAAAGTCGAAAAAATCAAACGCTATAAACAAGTTAATGAAGAAATCGGTGAAACAGAAGAAATTCTATCTGAGAATACTGACGATGAAATGGCTGAGTTAGCGAAAGAGGAATTATCATCTTTAAAATCTGAGCGTGAAGAATTAGAAAGTCAAATTAAAATTATGATGATTCCTGAAGATCCAAATGATAAAAAGAATATCATTATGGAAATTCGTGGGGCAGCCGGTGGAGACGAAGCACAATTATTCGCTGGAGATTTACTAGATATGTATACGCATTACGCTACGAACCAAGGGTGGAAAGTAGAAGTCATTGATGCAAACATTACAGGTATCGGTGGTTATAAAGAAGTAACCTTAATGATTTCAGGTGATAAAGTGTATTCAAAACTTAAATATGAAAACGGCGCTCACCGTGTTCAACGTGTTCCTGAGACTGAATCTCAAGGACGTGTCCATACTTCAACGGCAACGGTTATCGTAATGCCTGAAGCTGAAGAAATCGATTTCGATATTGATGACAATGATATTCGTGTCGACATCTACCACGCGAGTGGAGCGGGTGGACAGCACGTTAACAAGACAGCTTCAGCGGTACGATTAACACATATTCCAACGAATACAGTGGTTGCGATGCAAGATGAGCGTTCACAATTGAAAAACCGTGAAAAAGCAATGAAAATCTTACGTGCACGTGTATTTGATAAAGTGCAAGAAGAACAACAATCTGAGATTGATGCAGATCGTAAGTTAAAAATCGGAACAGGAGATCGCTCTGAAAGAATCCGCACATATAACTTTCCACAAAGTCGAGTGACTGATCACCGAATTGGACTGACAATTCAACAGTTAGAATCAATCTTAAGTGGTAATTTAGATGACATAATTGATGCATTAATTGTCTACGACCAAACTCAACTATTGGAGGAGTTAAATGGTCCAAACAGTTAATTTAACATTAGGTGAAGCTTTGAATAAAGCTTCACTTTTTTTAAAAGCTTCGGGGTTTGATGAGCATTTAGCCAGAACTTATTGGATGATGACTTTTGAACAAACACTCACAAATGTTGTGTTAGCATTGAATAAACCGGTCAAAGAAGAAATGTATACACACTATATGCAGATACTTGAACAAATTATTGAAGGGAAACCCATTCAATATCTACTCGGCCATGCTTACTTTATGGAAGAGAAATTTAAAGTGACAGAACACACACTGATCCCAAGAGAGGATACGGCGGGTATTGTCACTCTGTCTAATAACTTTTTAGAAAACAAAGTGGATGCTAAAGTATTAGATATTGGAACGGGTACGGGAATTTTAGCTATAATGATTGCGAAGTTAAATACTAAGCAACACGTATTTGCCTCAGATATTTCACCTGAAGCACTCAAAGTCGCTAAAGAGAATGCATTAAATCACCAAGTTAATGTGGAGTTTATCGAAAGTAATTTATTTGAACACATTCCACAACAAAGCTTTGATTTAATCGTATCCAACCCACCTTATATTAGTGAAGATGAGTTGGATTTAATGGATGACAGCGTGAAGAAGTTTGAACCGTCATTAGCCTTATTTGCAGAAGATAATGGACTGGCAATTTACAAACAACTCGCTAAACAAATACAATCATATGTAAAGGAAACGAGCATGATCATTGTGGAAATTGGTTTCCAACAAGGAGAAGCAGTTAAAACTATCTTCTCTGAGACCTTTCCAAATTCCACTATTGAAATTATCCTAGATTTAAATGGAAAAAATCGTTACGTACAAATTGAATTGTAAAGTAGGTATATAGAATGAATAATGAAAAACTAAACAAAACTAAAATATTTGGACGTGAGGAATTACGCGAAGCAGCGGATTCTTTAAAGCAAGGAGAATTAGTTGCTTTTCCAACTGAAACCGTCTTTGGTTTAGGTGCAATAGCCAACAACGACCAAGCTGTCAAACAAGTATTTAAAACTAAAGGACGCCCTTCGGATAATCCGTTAATTGTGCATGTTCACAGTATCGATTCAGTTTATGATTATGTTAATGAAGTGAACGATGTAGCTCTGAAATTAATGGAAACTTTTTGGCCGGGACCTTTAACAATTATCTTTCCGGTGAAAAAAGGTATATTTGCTGAAAGTGTCACACCGAATCAAAAGACTGTGGGGATTCGCATGCCTAATCAATTGGAAACTTTACTTTTAATTGAGATGGTTGGTTTTCCTTTAGTCGGCCCAAGTGCAAATTTATCTGGTAAACCGAGTCCAACGTCCATTGAGCATGTTATTCATGATTTTGATGGAAAGATTGCGGGCGTCGTGAATAATTATTCTGAGTTCACACAAGTAGGTGTTGAGTCAACGGTCGTTTGGCCGACAGCAGAACGCATTGAAATTTTAAGACCAGGGGCTATTACGCAAGCCATGTTAGCCAATGCAACAGGCATTGAAGTGTTAGAGAAATCGAGCGAGGAACAAATGAAAGACACGACAATTGCCAGTCCAGGTGTGAAGTATACGCATTATAGTCCGAGTCAACCTGTTAAGATGATTGATCCTTCTCATTCGCTTGAAGATTGGAAAGACTTTATTAATGAAACAGATTTAAAGATTGGAATCTTGGCACAGGAACATATTATTTCTGAATTACAGACAAATAGTATTGGCTTCAGTTACTATTCATTAGGGAGCAATGAAGAGCTTGAACAAGCAACTCAACGCCTATTTGCAGGCTTACGTTTCCTTGAAAGTAGTGACTGTGATGTGATTTTTGCGCAGGCATTTGAAGAGACTGATGAAACACATGCATATTTAAACCGTCTTTCTAAAGCATCGTCGAGTATGATATAATATAAAAAAATAACCTGGAGGTGTCACTATGACATTTACTGATGATACATTTGTATTTGAACAGATTAAGAACGAGCAACTACGTCAACAAAATGGGATTGAATTAATTGCGTCTGAGAATTTCGTTTCACCAAGTGTTTTAAAGGCTCAAGGAAGCATTTTGACTAACAAATATGCTGAAGGGTATCCTGGTAGGCGATATTATGGCGGTTGCGAATTTGTTGATAAAATTGAACAAATTGCGATTGATCGAGCAAAAGAATTATTTAATGCTGAGTATGCAAACGTGCAACCACATTCTGGTTCTAGTGCAAACTTAGCTGTTTATCGTGCCTTTTTAGAACCAGGCGACAAAGTTTTAGGTATGGACTTATCTCAAGGTGGTCATCTAACTCATGGTTCGCCAGTCAACTTTAGTGGACAATCTTATGAGATGTATAGTTATGGTGTTGATCCGACGACAGAACTCATTGATTACGATAAACTTGAAGAAATTGCTACAGAAGTCCAACCCAAAATGTTGATTGCTGGTGCAAGTGCTTATTCGCGTGAAATCGACTTTGAACGCATCGGTGACATCGCTAAAAAAGTGGGAGCGATCTATTTTGTAGATATGGCTCACATTGCTGGTTTAGTAGCGGTTGGAGAGCATCCAGATCCTATTCCTTATGCGGATGTTGTAACGACAACAACACATAAGACACTTCGAGGACCTCGTGGTGGGATGATTCTTGCGAAAGAAGAGCATGCGAAGAAATTAAACAAAGCGATATTTCCAGGTATTCAAGGCGGGCCATTGGAGCATGTCATTGCTGCCAAAGCTGTTGCGCTTCATGAAGCATTGCAACCAGCCTTTAAAGATTATATTAAGCAAGTAAAACTCAATGCAAAAGCAATGGCACGAATATTTGATCTAAGTCCACTAAGAATTATTTCAGGCGGCACAGACAATCACTTATTCTTAATTGACGTGACTCCACTTGGCATCACAGGTAAATGGGCACAAGAGCGTTTAGATGCAGTAGGTATCACTGTAAATAAAAACTCAATTCCATTTGATAAAGAATCATTTGTTCAAACAAGTGGTATTCGAATTGGAACAGCTGCAATTACTACACGTGGATTGAAAGAATCAGATGTAGAATTAGTAGCGGATTTTATCCTTGATGCTTTATCAGCAGAAGAGGGCGAAATGTCAGAAATTAAAGACAAGGTCTATGAACTAATGAAAGACCGACCATTATTCAAATAATAAATTATCTTAGGAGGAATAAAATGGCAAAGTTTGAAGTAGTAAATCATCCATTAATTCAACATAAACTAACAATTATTAGAGATAAAGATTGTTCAACAAAGGTATTTCGTGAAGTAACAAATGAAATTGGTATGTTGATGGCTTATGAAATTACGAGAGATCTTCCCTTAGAAGATATTGAAATTGAAACACCGATTATGAAAACAACTCAAAAACAAATCGCTGGTAAAAAATTGGCAATTGTCCCAATCTTACGTGCAGGTTTAGGTATGGTAGATGGAATCATGGACATGATTCCAGCAGCTCGTGTTGGACATATCGGCGTGTATCGTGATCCTGATACGTTAGAAGCCATTGAATATTTTGCTAAATTCCCACAAGATATCGACGAGCGTCGTGTGTTCGTTGTTGATCCAATGCTTGCGACAGGAGTTTCTGCAATCACTGCACTTAACCAATTAACAACAAAGTATAATGTAAAAGAAGATAACATTACATTTGTTTGTTTAGTAGCAGCACCAGAAGGAATAAAAGCTTTACAAGAAGCGCATCCAAATGTAGATATCTACACTGCAGCTTTAGATGAGAAACTAAACGAACATGGTTATATCATCCCAGGTCTAGGAGATGCTGGAGATCGAATTTTTGGAACAAAATAATTAATTTACAATTCATTCAAAAAAGCGAATATGCTATTCATGATGACTGGACACAGACGAAGTTTAGAAATTTACTAGAATATATAATGTATTCATAGTATAATAAACGGCTGAAACGGTAAGTGTACTTTGTACCCCATCTTAATAGTTATATTCGTTTTTTAATGTCTACAAAGATGATTGACTAAATAAATCAAAAATATCAATTTGAAGGAGCAGTAATATGGATCAAAGGCAATTTTTCTCAGGCTTTTACAAGCATTCGATATCCAAGCGATTAGAATTAATGGAATCATGGCTGGGTTTATCTATTAATTCAGCGGATACCATGTTGCCGGAAGCCTATGCGAATCAAATGATAGAAAATTATTTATTTAATTATCATTTACCTCTAGGTGTAGCAGTTAATCTTAAAGTGAATAATGCTGAGTATGTAGTTCCGATGGCAATAGAGGAGCCATCTGTGATTGCAGCGGCCAGTTTTGGAGCTAAATTACTAGGAAATATTCAGGCGGAAACGAAAGAGCGACTGCTAATTGGACAAATTATTATGACAGTTCAACAATCTATGGCTGAAATTCAACAGATTATTAAAGAGAATAAGGCGAAGCTTCTCGACATTGCTTCTCAAGCAAGTGCATCCATGGTCAGACGTGGCGGGGGGCCAAGAGATATTTGGGTTGAAGAGAAAGAGCATCCTAATCGCAATTACATCAGTATTTATTTATCACTTGATCCCTGTGACGCTATGGGTGCTAATGTGATTAATACTGTCTTAGAAGCACTTTCTCCAACGATGGAATCCATCATTGAAGGTGAAGTCTTAATGAGTATATTATCCAATTACCAAGCACAGGCATTAACTATTGCTTCAGCCAAAGTACCATTTGCTCGCTTAAGCAATGATAAAGACGAAGCGATTAGTTTAGCAGAGCGTCTTGAGATGGCTTCAGACTATGCTTGGTTAGATCCCTACCGTGCTACAACACATAATAAAGGAATCATGAATGGAATTGATGCCGTAGTTATTGCAACTGGAAATGATTGGAGAGCAATTGAAGCAGGCGCTCATGCCTATGCGGTCAAAGACGGGCAATACCGTTCACTGACTAAGTGGCAAGTAAATTATGAAAATGAAATGTTAGAAGGTAGCATTGAGATACCGTTACAAGTTGCTACTGTTGGCGGTACATTATCATCCCATCCAACCGCAAAACTTGCCTTACAAATGCTCAATATCACATCAGCTAAAGATTTATCAAATGTCATCGCGTCTGTTGGCCTCGTACAAAACTTTGCTGCTATGAGAGCTTTAGTTAGTGAAGGCATCCAAAAGGGACATATGCGCATGCAAGCACGTGCTTTAGCCATGCAGGTAGGCGCAACAATAAAAGAAATACCGGCTGTTGTGACTCAGTTAAGTGAAGCTGGGCAAATGAACCGGGATACAGCAAGAAAGATTTTAGACGGAATACGGAAATAGAGATAGAGAAGGAGTGGATTCAAATCGTAAAGGTAGGAATCGATCAAATTACATTTCACGTACCAAATCACTACGTTGATATGGTTGAATTAGCAAAAGCTAGAGACATTGATCCAAATAAATTCTTAATTGGTATTGGGCAAGAGAAAATGGCTGTACCAACCATTGAAGAAGATATCGTTGCTATGGCAGCAAATGCAGCCAACAAAATTGTAACTAAAGAAGATAAAGAATTAATTGATCAAGTTATCTTCGCTACAGAATCCGGTTTTGATTTCTCAAAATCAGCTGCGACTTACATTCACCAAATGCTAGGTATTCAACCTTTTTCTAAAGCTTACGAAGTGAAACATGCTTGTTACGGAGGAACAGCAGGACTTATATCTGCATTTAATTACATAAAGCTGAACCCAGAACGAAAAGTTTTAGTGATAATGTCAGATATCTCACGCTATGGACTCAACTCGGGTGGGGAAGCGACTCAAGGTGCAGGCGCAATTGCCATGTTAGTAACTGCAAATCCTCGCATCTTAGCATTAGATAGCGAAACACTAAGTCTGACAGAAAATCAGTTCGACTTCTGGCGTCCGTCATACGCCGAAGTACCATATGTACAAGGTAAATACTCGACAGAACTATACATTGAAATGTTCAATACGATTATAGAAGAGTATGCAAAACGTTACCCTGAACGCCTAAGTGATTTACAAGCCATCTCATTCCACTTACCATTTACAAAGATGGGACGTAAATGTCTGCAATCTTTAGAGAACAAAGAAGAAACGAATATTAACCCAGAGTTAGTTGAAAGATGGTTTAGTCATTATCAAGACTCAACTTTTATTGGTCGCCAAGTTGGGAATGTTTATACAGGATCATTATACTTAAGCTTAATTTCTTTACTGAACTTCGATGACAATCTTGAAGAAGGACAAAGAATCGGGATGTTTAGTTATGGATCTGGTGCGGTTGCAGAATTATTCACAGGTACTTTACAACCAGGCTTCAAAGAAAATATTTCTAAAGAAGGTACGTTATTACACTTAAATCGACGAGAAAGACTAGATATCAAAGCTTATGAAGAGAATTTCGAAAAAACACTTTCTAATGAAGATGGAGTCATCGAAGTTGTCAAAAATAAAGAAACACTTCATCCAGGGTTCTACTTAGATCGCATTGATGATCACCGTAGATACTATAATGAAATAACAACAAAATAATTTAAGATTAAACTAGAACAATTCATCATTTGTTCTAGTTTTTTGTATAAAATAATATTATTAACTAGCCAAGAATATGATAGCGTATTCAGATTCAATTTAAGAATATTAAAATTTGTTTGTTAGTAAAATTTAAGTCAAAGAAAGTTAAGAATTACTTAAATTTGATTAAATGGCGAAATTGTAATATTTGTAAAAGGGGTAGTTGTAAACTTATAAGAGCAATGTTTGAATTATTACACTTATCTTTATTAAAATTTAATTTTGACAAGTCTGGAATTTGGATAAAATAAATCTGTTTAATTAAATTTGATTTTATGCTATGATAATTCCGAACTAGAAAGGTGGGCGTAGTATGGCGATTTTTAATGGTATGGCAGTACTTGTTGTCCGTTTTACGTTTATCCTATTGAGTTATATGGTCTTTAAAGATATTAATTGGCGTCAGTTTTTTTCTGAGCGCAAATATTACATGGCACAGTACGCGTGTATATTAGTTAGTATCGCAGTTGGACATGTAGCAGGTTCGTTCGTACTGACGATCATTGAGGTACTTCAAAATATATTTTTGAGTAGCTTTCTATAAATATTATATTTTTTTGTCGTAAGCTCCAATGCGACAAAATACTTAAAGGGGATTATTTTAAAATGCAAGAAATTATTGTTCAAGGTGGAAATCGCCTAGAAGGTACGGTAAAGGTTGAGGGAGCAAAAAATGCCGTTTTACCTATTTTAGCAGCATCAATTTTGGCAGAAACTGGTGTGACTGAACTAACGAATGTACCTATTTTATCTGATGTTTTGACAATTAATGAATTATTAACGAATATTCAAGTAGAAAATTCATTTAACGAAGAAGCAAACGAAATGAAAATTGACGCGACTGGTGAAGTTAAAACAATCGCTGACTATGATTTCGTAAGTAAAATGAGAGCATCAATTGTAGTCATGGGTCCATTATTAGCTCGTTTTGGACATGCAAAAGTAGCTATGCCGGGTGGGTGTGCCATTGGGACTAGACCCATTGACTTACACTTAAAAGGCTTTGAAGCACTTGGTGCTAAGATTAACAGCCAAGCTGGTTACGTAGAAGCAACAGCATCTAAATTAAAAGGTGCAAGAATCTATTTAGATTTCCCAAGTGTGGGTGCGACTGAGAATATTATGATGGCTGCAGTCTTAGCAGAAGGAGAAACAATCATCGAAAACGTAGCTCGTGAACCAGAAATCGTTGATTTAGCTAATTTCCTTAACAAAATGGGTGCTAAAATTGTCGGCGCAGGAACAGAAATGATTAAAATTAAAGGTGTTGAATCACTCCACGGTGTGAAGCATTCTGTTATTCCTGACCGAATTGAAGCAGGAACATTCATTGTTGCAGCCGCTGTAACACAAGGGGATGTTTTTGTTGAAGGTGCCATTCGCGATCACAACAAACCATTAATCAGTAAATTAACTGAAATGGGTGTTGAGTTTGAAGAATATACAAATGGAATCCGTGTTAAAGGACCAAAAACATTAAAAGCAACAGATGTTAAGACACTTCCTTATCCTGGTTTCCCAACAGATATGCAAGCACAAATGTCAATTGCACAATTATTGGCTGGTGGAAGCAGTGCTCTAACAGAGACAGTCTTTGAGAATCGCTTTATGCATTTTGAAGAATTACGTCGTATGAGTGCTAAATTTACAATTGAGCGTCAGACTGCTGTTATGTATGGACCAACTGAATTCAGTGGTGCAAGTGTAAAAGCAACTGACTTAAGAGCTGCAGCCGCATTAATTATTGCTGGTTTAGTAGCGAAGGGATTAACTCGCGTTTCAGAATTAAAAAACTTAGACCGTGGATATTATAAATTCCATGAGAAATTAGCTAACTTAGGTGCTAATATTGAACGTGTAGAAATTCAACCAATTGTTTCTGAATCTAATAAAACTAAAGTACTCGCTTAAAGTACAGAAAATAGATGGGTGAAAATACATGAGCAGAGATATCGGAATCGACTTAGGTACTGCGAATGTTTTGATTCATCTTAAAGGTCGAGGGGTCATATTAAATGAACCTTCAGTCGTTGCTTTAGATAAGCAGACTCAAGAAGTCATCGCTATTGGTAATGAAGCGTATGAAATGATTGGTAGAACAGCAGATTCGATTGAAATCATAAAGCCATTAAAAGGTGGCGTGATTGCAGATTATGATATTGCAGAAGCACTTCTTGTACTTTTCTTTCAAAAAATCCACTCACAGAGATGGTTTACAAAGCCAAATGTACTTATTTGTCGACCATCGAATATAAGTGAGATTGAACAAACAGCACTTGTTGAAGCGATTGAAAAAGCAGGTGGCGGCAAGATTTTTATGGAAGAAGAGCCCAAAGTGGCGGGAGTTGGCGCTGGAATTGATTTACTAGATCCCTCAGGGAATATGGTTATTGATATCGGCGGTGGCACTTCTGATATTGCAATAATTTCAGGTGGCGACATTATTCAAAGTACATCATTAAAGATTGCTGGGGATGATTTTGACGCTAGTATAATTCAATACTTCAAAGATAAATACAAACTGCTCATTGGTGAACGGTCTGCGGAGCAAATTAAAATTGATTTAGCTTCAGCAGTGTTCATTGAGAATCAAGCTCAATTAGAGACTAAAACATTAAAAGGTCGAGATTTAGTTTCCGGACTACCAAAATCAATTAATGTCACATCGAACCAAATATATGAAGCAATTCATGAACAATTAGCTATGATAGCTAGAGCAGCTAAAGAACTGCTTGAAGACACGCAACCTGAAATTGCGTCTGATATTATGGAAAAAGGAATACTACTTACAGGCGGGGGAGCATTAATCGGTTCTATAGACGTTTTTCTATCCGAGTATTTAAATGTCTCTGCCATTCGTGCCAATCAACCTATGAGTTGTGTAGCGATAGGGACAGGTATTATGCTAGATTTAATTCAATCTGGTAAATTACAACGGACAAATCTATCTTGGCGACAAAAAGTCGCACGCTATTTCTCAAGATTGAAACGCCGTCTCATTGGATAAACTAACGATAGGGGATCGAAATATGTCAGATAAATATATTGAAGACAATGTTTTATTAACCGTCTTAAAAACACTTGGTAAAGTAATATTATTTTTATTATTTATCGTTTTGTTTTTCGTTATTGGTTTATTTATTGGATATTCCATTATAGGTGACGGAAATTACTGGGAAGTGTTAAATCAAGATACATGGCAACATATTCTTGACTTTATAAGATGACAGAATATTTCAAATAAACAAATGAATTGATCGAATGATAAATCAAAGGTTTTTAACACACTAGGTCTAATCAGTGTAAAAGTTAGCTCATGATTTTCATTCGATTTTTTTATTTTAAAAGATTCGGTTTATCCTTTTAGAAATGATTAAAGTTGCTTGTCAAATTGTGTATAATTAAGGGACTGAGAAATAAAGCAAATTAAGCTGAAAGTGGAGGTGTTTTAATGACAAATGAGTTCGTGTTATCGGAATTACTTTTATATATTGTTCCAGTAATCATTATTTTTGTTGTTCAAAAGTACTTGAAATCATATTTGAAGTTTTTTGATAAGTATCCATTGAATTTAGCTATTTTGCTATTACCACTTTGGTTGACATTAATTCATCTTTTTTCAAAATTAATCTTTGGTTTTAGTCTGATCGCATTCATACTTTTTATAACGGCATTTGCCCTAGGTTTGCAATTATATGACTATATCAAACGCATTGATATGTTTACTTTTCAAGAATACTATATGCCTGCTAGTCAATTAATATCCAAAATGTTTTCAGCTTTCTTAGTTGGTTTAGTCCTTTTAAGAGCTTATACATACTTTTAGTAGGAAAATACCCCCACTAATCTTCCACTCGCCCACACCTTTAACAAAGGTTGATAATAAGCTGTTTAGAGCCGTTACTCGAAAGAGTTTCGGCTCTTTTTTTGTTTAAATTTGGTAAATAGTGGTACGAAGTGGAGGGATGTGGTAGAATGAAATTAACTAAAATGGAGGAGGTGTAATAGTCGTGCTCATTGGTGAATATCAACATAATATTGACGTAAAAGGGCGACTGATTATGCCAGCAAAATTCCGTCCAGATTTAGGTCATAACTTTATTATTACTCGTGGTTTAGACGGATGTTTATTCGGCTATCCACTCGAAAATTGGGAAACTATTGAAGAAAAATTACAACAATTACCTTTAGCAAAAAAAGATGCACGTAAATTTACTCGTTTCTTTTACTCAGCTGCCACTGAAGTAGAAGTAGATAAGCAAGGGCGAATAAATTTACCTAAAACACTTATAGACTTCGCTAAAATCGATAAGAGCTGTCGTGTGATCGGCGTATCAGATCGTATCGAGATTTGGAGTAGCGAACGTTGGGAAGAATTTGCAGATAGTATTGAAGAAGATTTTGAGGATATCGCAGAAGACATGATTGATTTTGGATTTTAGAAACGGGGGGATTATGAATGTCATTTGAACATGAGACAGTTCTATTGCATGAAACAATTGATATGTTAGAGATTAATCCGAATGGAACTTATGTAGATTGCACCTTGGGGGGAGCAGGTCACGCTAAGTATTTATTATCTCAATTATCAGAACGCGGACATTTATATGCCTTTGATCAGGATATGACAGCCATTGACAATGCAAAAGTTGTATTAGCAGAAGAGATAGAAGTAGGTAAAGTAACTTTTATTCATCGTAATTTTAGAGAAATCGAGCAAGGTTTAGCAGAATATAATATTGATTATGTTGACGGTATTTATTATGACTTAGGGGTTTCATCTCCACAATTAGATATTGCTGAACGTGGTTTTAGTTACCATCAAGAAGCACGTTTAGATATGAGAATGGATCAAACTCAAGAACTTAGTGCTTACGAAGTTGTGAATGAGTGGGATTTCAATGATTTAATAAGAATTATTAGTCGTTATGGGGAAGAGAAGTTTGCGAAGAGAATTACTCGAGCCATTGAATCAGAAAGAGAAAAAGCACCGATTGAAACGACAACACAATTAAGTGAAATTGTGAAGTTAGCTATACCGGCTGCAACTAGAAGAACAGGTGGACATCCTGCTAAACGAACTTTTCAGGCAATTCGTATCGCTGTGAATGATGAATTAGGCGCACTCGAGGAATCACTGGAAGCAGGGTTGAAATTATTAAAAGTTGGTGGACGTATGAGTGTTATCTCATTCCACTCTTTAGAAGACCGTTTAGTCAAACAGTTATATAGAGAGAAGTCAACGCCACCAGAAACACCACCTAATTTACCAGTACTGCCAGCAGAGCAACAACCGGAATATAAGTTTATTAACCGAAAACCAGTTACTGCTGACTCTGAAGAATTAGAACATAATAATCGAGCTCGAAGTGCAAAACTTAGAGTCATCGAACGTACGACAATTAAAGAATAGATTTAAAGGATTTAGGAGGCCTCGGATGTCAGAACTATTAGAAAAGGCAAATTATAATGAAGAGCAATATTTTGAACGGAAATTAGGAAATCATTATGATAATTCTCAATCTGTTGCCTCGCCAAACTATAGTGTACCAGCAAGTGATCAACCATTTGAAGAACAAGAAAATAATGTTTCCAAAAAGAAAAGAAAACTATCTAAATTTGAAACAATCTGGTTATCTCTTTGTAGTATAATAGCCGTTGGAGCAATCATGGCTAGTTTCTTTATTAGAGTGGATATTATTGAGCAACAACGTTCAATCAATAATTTAGAAGATTCTATTACAGAATACCGTTCTAATACTGATATTTTAAATAGTCAAATTACTGACCAATTCAATTATCAACAAATTAAAGAAGCAGCGGATAGCAACAATATGACTATTGAGAAAGACAGAGTTAGGACTGTTGAGAGATGAGCGAAAAACAAAGCAATCATTCTAATTTAAATATATTATTATTAATAGGCGTCGCAGCTATAACATTTATTTTGTTAGGTGCACGCTTCTTTCAATTAAACGTAACACAGTCTTCGCATGGTGAGGATTTAGTAGAATATATCGAAGATTCACAAGACCCAAGAAGTAGTATCATCGAAGCAAAACGTGGCACGATTTATGACATTAAAGGTCAGCCGATTGCGATTGATACTACTTCTTATTCCATGTATGCAGTATTGCAAGGGGGTAATGGCTACGACGCAGTTGAAGACAGGGATTACACTGCTAAAGTATTAAGTAATTATATTGATATGACCCGTGATGAGGTCTTGGATATACTATTAAACTATGAGGCGATTCAAGTTGAATTTGGTACAGCGGGTAGTAATATGAGTCAAGAAACTCGCGATGCCATTGAAGAAGAGGATTTACCAGGAGTTTATTTTGTAAGTCAAAGTTCCAGACAATACGTGAACGATTACTTCAGTTCACATCTGATAGGCTATGCGTCGAAGCAAGAACAGAATAATTCTTGGATGCCGACAGCGGATATCTTAACTGGGCAAATCGGAATTGAATCAGCTTATGATGCTGAATTAAGTGGGCAAAACACCATTGAAAATAATCCTGACCTGGTTGAAAGAACGCGAACATTATTGGGTGAAGATATTTATCTAACTTTAGATAGCCGACTCCAACATTATATGGAAGAGTTACTTGATTATTCATATAATAAGTATCAACCTGAAGAGATGAGTGCTTATTTGGTCGAAGTTGAGACTGGTAAGTTATTAACAGCTGCTCAAAGACCGACATTTAAGTTGAATACTCGTGAAGGAATTGAGACGCAATGGACCAACCAATTGGTTGAAGAAGTTTATGAGCCAGGTTCAACCATGAAGATATTAACACAAGGAACAGCTTATGATATGGGCGTTTATAAACCCGATGAATTAGTTGAGACCGGTTCAACAGAAATTGAAGATGTGACGGTTCGAGACTATAACTTGTACGGTTGGGGACCGATTACTTTTGATGAAGGATTATCTAGATCAAGTAATGTGACAATTGTCGAATTAATTCGCCGTATCGGCATAGATAAATGGACGACTCAATTATCTGAATTTGGTTTCGGTCAAACAACGGGATCAGGATTGGCAAATGAAGCAACAGGAACAGTAGAGTTTGATAATCCGGTTTCTGCAACCATGTCTGGTTTCGGACAAGGATTTGCGACAACACCCATTCAATTATTGCAAGCATTCACTTCGATTGCTAACGATGGGAAAATGATGAAAATTCAATACCTTAACGGCATTGGAGAGAATGATGAATTTCAACCAATTGAGGTTAATCAACCAATCTCAGAAGAAGCAGCTGACCATATCGTTGATTTAATGGTTAATACTGTGAATGAAGATTATGGTACAGCTCAAGAATATAGTGTGCCTGGCGTTCAGATAGCAGCTAAAACAGGTACGGCACAAATTGCCAATCCAGATGGCTTAGGTTATTTAGAAGGTGCCAATGATTATTATTTCTCAGTTGTTTCATTTTTCCCGGCCGAGGATCCGAAATATATGTTGTATTTCTCAATGAAACGACCAACCAATGATCATAATTTAATGGGATCGCAAATATTAGCTGAGATATTTAGACCTTTTGTGGAATATGTATCAGTTTATGAATAGAAAGTAGGACTACGATGGAACAAAAAGAATTAATAAACGTATTATATGATGCACATATAATTAATACGCAGTATTTAGAAACTGAAGTGTCTAGTTTAGTAAATGATACGCGTAAAGTAGAAAATAATTCATGCTTTATTGCTATCAAAGGCGAGAACTTTGATGGGCATCAAGCGATTGAAGACGTAATTAACAAGGGAGCAAAATTAATCATTGTTGAAGATTTGCCCCAAGAGCCAGAGCAACTTGATGCAACCATCGTGCAAGTAACATCAACTTTCCGTACTCAAGCGATACTTGCAAACCAATATTACAATGAACCGTCAACAAAGCTAAATGTTGTTGCGGTAACTGGGACTAATGGGAAGACAACAACGAGTAATATGATTAGTCAATTACTCGAAAGTCTCGATCGTAAGACAGGTGTGATTGGAACCTTGCATTATAAAGTAGGGGACAAATATTATCCTGCAGTAAATACAACACCGAATGCTTTAGAGATGCAGAGATTATTCAATGAAATGGTTGAAACAGGCTGTGAAGATGCTATCATTGAGGCGTCTTCTCACGCATTAGCTTTAGGACGCTTATCGTTTACTGATATTGATTGTGCCATCTTTACGAATTTAACACGAGAACATTTGGACTTCCATTCAACTATGGAAGGTTATGCAAATGCGAAAAGTCTTTTGTTTAGTCATTTAGGACAAAGTTTCCATAATGACCGACCAAGACTTGCAATATTAAATATGGATGATCCATACCATACGACGATGGCAGAAGTAACTAGTGCCGATATTGTGACATATAGTTTAGAGCATCCTCAAGCTACAGCTTATGCACATTCAATTACTGAGAAAAATGGTAAGACTGAATTTATTATTGATTACAAAAAAGAGTCATTTACAGTAGAAATACCGATGCGTGGATCTTACAACGTTTCGAATTATTTGGCAGCATTTTTAACATTGAGTAAATATTACCAATATACAATAGATGATATTCTGAAAGCGACTCAAGATTTTACTGGTGTCACTGGACGTATGCAAGTTGTTGATGAAGGACAAGATTTCGAAGTGATTGTTGACTTTGCACATTCACCCGATGCACTTGAACGAGTAATGCAAGAACTCATTGAACATAAAACAGATGATCAAAAACTCATTGCCTTGATGGGACATAGTGGCGGAAACCGCGATAGTGGGATGCGGAAACCATTAGGAGATATCTTATTTAAGTATGCGGATGAAATTGTATTCACTGCTGACAATCCAAGGTTTGAGCCAGTAGAAAAAATTGTCAATGAAATGATTGGTTTACATCATAATGATAATAAACCTTATTCAATTATAAAAGATAGAGTAGTAGCAGTACAACAAGCCATTGACATTGCTCAAAAAAATGATATTGTCTTATTCGCGGGTAAAGGTGGAGAACCTTACCAAGTCATTGGAAACGACAATATACCTTACGATGAAGTGCAAACAGTTATTGATGCTATCCATCGTAAACAGTTATAAAAACTAAGGAGTGAACGAAAAATTGAATATTATCTTACCAATCGTGACTAGTTTTTTATTAACAGTCATTGCGATGCCTTTTTTCATCCAATACTTTAATAAAAAGAAACTAGGTCAAACAACACGGGAAGATGGCCCATTATGGCATGAAGTAAAAACTGGGACACCAACTATGGGAGGAACAGTATTTATCCTAGCTATTTTATTTGCGATGTTAATCTTTGGCTTTATCCAAACGTCTTACTCAGGTGAGTTCTGGATGATTTGGCTAGCGTTCTTATTATTTGGAGCCATTGGTTTTATTGATGATTTTATAAGTATTTTCAAAAAAAGAAATGAAGGGTTAACTGCTAAACAGAAGTTTTTAACACAATTATTATTTGCTTTTGTTATTGCATTAATTGCCATGGTAACAAATCAACATATTTTCATACCATTTTTTGGTTTTGAAATCTCTAACATTCTGTTAGTAGGATTATTCATGTTTATCTGGATTACTGGCTTTTCAAATGCAGTGAATTTAACGGACGGTTTAGATGGTTTAGCGACCGGCTTAAATATTATTGCGTATGGCGCGTATTACTTTATCGCCGCAGCTGAAGGGAACTCAACTGTAGCAACAGCTTCATTGATTGTAGTTGGATCGTTAGTTGGATTTTTAATCTTTAATCGTAAACCAGCGAAGATTTTTATGGGGGACGTTGGTTCACTTGCCTTAGGAGCAGGACTGGCAGTGATGTCATCCGTACTTAATAATCCATGGAGTTTATTAATTATTGGTTTTGTCTTTGTAGTTGAAACAGTAAGTGTTATGCTTCAAGTATTATCCTTCAAGACTCGAGGAAAAAGAATATTTAAGATGGCACCAATTCACCACCATTTCGAAATGCTTGGTTGGAGTGAATCAAAAGTGGTAAATGTATTTTGGGCTGTCGGATTAATTAGTGCATTGATTGCATTATTTATCTTTTAATAGGGAGCGATTTTTAGAATGGGAACGAACGAGAATTTATCAGACAAAGAAATACTAGTGTTAGGCTACGCAAGAACAGGGAAAAGTGTAGCTGAGTTCCTAGTTAAACAACAAGCAAATGTAACGATTAATGACCGAGGGGATCTATCACAAGACCCGTCGGTTACTTTGCTTTTAGAAGATGGCGTCCAAATCGTCGATGGTGGGCATCCTTTAGAACTCTTTGATAAGTATTTTGATATGATTATCAAAAACCCCGGGATTCCTTATTCAATTCCTTTTTTACAAAAAGCGATTGAAAAAAACATCCCAATTTATACAGATGTTGAGCTTGCTTCAAGATTTAGTAAGGCATCGATCATAGGTATTACAGGTAGTAATGGTAAAACAACGACAACAAGTTTACTGAGAGAATTATTAACTGAAAGAGAAAAAGGGAATGCTTACCTTGCTGGAAATATTGGCATCCCAACTTTAGATGTTATTGATCAAGCGACAAAAGATGATGACATCGTCATGGAATTATCTAGTTTCCAATTAGCTGGAACTGAACAATTTCACGCTGAAATTGCGGTCATTACCAATATTTATGAAGCTCATTTGGACTATCATCGTACACGTGAAGAATATGCCAAAGCCAAATTAAAGATTTTAGCCAATCAAACACAGGATGACCAAATCGTATATCGTTATGATAATGCTGAATTACATCATTGGGTTAAAGAATTTAAAGGGCAACTTATTCCATTCTCAATTGAAATAATCGATGAGTTTGTCCGATCGCATGGTGCTTATGTTGAAGGTGAATGGATATACTTTAAAGAAGAGCAAATTATACCATTATCAGATATTCAAATTCCTGGTAGCCATAATGTCGAGAATGTCCTAGCGGCTGTGGCAGTTGCAAAAATAAAAGGCATTTCGAACCAAGAAATTTCTAACATAGTCAGAGAGTACAAAGGGATGCGTCATAGAATTCAGCCGGTAGCTAATGTCAGTGGACGAAGTTTCTACAATGATTCAAAAGCTACCAATATTACCGCTACGATTACTGCTTTAAATAGTTTCAAGCAACCCATTCGATTTATTGGTGGTGGCTTAGATCGTGGTAATGAATTTGATGAGTTAATACCCTTTCTTAAGAACGTATCAGGAGCTTATCTTTACGGTGAAACCAAAGACAAAATGGCAAAAGCCTTTAAAGCTGCGGGCGTTAACTCGATTGAAATTTTTGATGATTTAGTAGAAGCTACATCAAAAGCTTACCGTGAAGCAAGACAAGGTGAAGTCGTCTTATTATCACCAAGCTGTGCGAGCTGGGATCAATATCAAAACTTTGAAATTCGTGGTGACGTTTATATCGATACCATTGAACAATTATTACTAGAAGAACCATATACGGATGAATAGGAGTATCATATTATGAAAATCAATCGAATCATCTTATCTGGTGGAGGGACTGGGGGACATATTTATCCAGCTCTTGCAATCTATAATCGAATGAAAGAACTCAATCCGGACTTAGAATGTTTATACATCGGTACAGACAAAGGTCTCGAAGCAAGTATTGTTCCAAAAGCGAATATTGACTTTAAATCCATTGAAATATCTGGTTTAAAACGCAGTTTATCGCTAGATAATATTAAAGTCGCTTGGCAAATGTTAACGAGCACACAAAAAGCGAAGAAATTAATCAAAGAATTTCAACCTGAATTAGTCATTGGAACTGGCGGTTTCGTATGTGCACCTGTCCTTTATGGGGCAACTCAATTAGGTATTCCGACACTGATTCATGAACAAAATAGTGTCGCAGGAGTAACTAATAAATTCTTAAGTCGCTTTGTAGATAAAGTTGCGACGTCTTTTTATGAAGTTGAGAATGACTTTGCAAAAGTCAGTCAAAAAGTGGCATTTACTGGAAACCCAAGAGGACAAGAAGTAACAAACTATGCTAAAGATGAGCATATTCTATCAAAAAATTATGGCTTTAATGATCAATTACCAACGGTACTAATATTTGGAGGTAGTCGTGGTGCGCCAGCTATTAATAAAGCAGCTGTAGAATCCATCGAAGACTTTGCTAAGAAAGAGTACCAGGTAATTATTGGGACAGGTTCAGTTCATCATTCAGAATGGATGAATTATATAGAAGACAACCAGATTAAAATACCTAATAATGTTAAAATAGTTCCATACATTGATAACATGCCAGCACTATTTCAAAGAATTGATCTAGTCGTTTGCAGAAGTGGTGCAACGACCTTAGCAGAATTGACAACACTTGGACTTCCTAGTATTTTAATTCCTAGTCCATATGTTACGAATAATCATCAAGAGATGAATGCCATAGCATTAGTGAATAATCAGGCTGCTGAAATGATAAAAGAAAGTCAACTTGACTCAAGTCAATTAGTTCATACGATTGACCGAATGATACTAGATCAAACAGCATTAAATGAAATGGCAGAAAATGCTAAAAAATTAGGTACGCCACATGCAATAGATGATATTATTAAATTAGTTGAATCTATTTAATAAATAATTAAGACTAAATATTTTCGAGGAGGTGAAAGCTATGAGTAATAATGAGCGGCGAGGAAATTATCGAACAGGGCCTCAAAATACGCCAAATAATCGGAAATCAAACAGTCCTGAAACAAGGCAATCTAGACCGGTAAACGAACCATCTCAACCGATTCGTGGAAACTATCGCATCGATAGTAATGGAAATCCGATTATACCAAAGCAAAGCGGCATAACAAATCGCGATGAACTTGAGCAAGATTATTTCAGTCGGACTCAACATACACAAGCTGAAGGGAACCGGAACCGAGAAGAACAGTATCAACCGAATCAAGTTATTCATCCGATACCTCCTCAGTCAGGTCCTGTTCAACAGCGACGAGTATATCAAATGGATGAGTACAGACGCGATCAGAATGAATCTAATAGTCGTGCGAATCAACCAAATAGTCGAAACTTTGACGAACCCCAATCAAACACTCGTGAGAGAGCAACTAGACAGCAAAATCAGAATTTGAATCAAAGGCGAAATCAAAATCTGAACAGAAATCAGAACTTTAATCGAAATTACTCTGGCAATAAACCTTCTCGAAGAAACCAACCTCAAGGTAGTCGAACCAATTGGTATTATAACTTGCACCAAAAGGTCAATAGACAGATGAACAAGAGTTCTAATGCGACCCTGCCAGAGGGTAAGACTGTACTATTTGCGGTTTTTGCATTAATATACCTAACAATGCTAGTGACGGGTTGGAAATTAATGCCGTTTAATAAAGTGAATAATTTAGTCGTCACGGGAACCGAGCTTGTTCCGAAAACGTTTGTAAAAGGATCGTCTCGAATATATAAATTCGATGAAGTAGATGAAGTAATGAGCCAAAGACAAGAGATTGAAGCGACAATTAAAGAGGAAAATCCTTTAATTGAAAGTGTCGTATTTAATCGACCTGATTGGAAACAATTAGAAATTAATGTCGTCGAACATGACCTTGTGGGGTTAATTAACCAAGATGGTTACCATCCAGTCTTGAATAACGGTGAGATTCTGAATGTATCCGGAAACCAAGAATTAGCAAATATAGCCAATGAAGCATTACCAGAATTAATCGGCTTCGATACAAGTGGTAAACTGACGGAAGTTGCACAAGGTTTACGTCAAATTGATCCAAATATATTAGCTATGATGGAGACCGTTACTTCCGCTGATGACGAAAATAAACCGAACGCCATAGTTGTTGAAATGGAAGATGGAAATACCATAAATGCCATAATTTCGACTTTTGCTCAAAAAGTACAATATTATCCGGATATTATAAGACAATTAGACGGGCAAACCGGAGTGATTAATTTTGAAGTCGGTGCATACTTCACACCAGCAGAAAATTCTGCTAATAGTGTCAAACTTGATAATAATTAAGATAAGTTATATGTAATTATTTTTACATTTATCTTTTTTTCTTCTATTAAAATGAAGTTTGTGCTAATATAGGTAATGTGAAATTGAAGAAAATTAAACAAAATATAGAAAAATAATTAGCCAGAAGGGGGTTAATACCTAAATGAGAAATCAAGAAATTTTTGTTAGTTTAGATATTGGTACGACCTCAATTAAAGTCGTTGTCGCTGAGTATATTAATGGAAATATTAATATTATCGGTGTGGGAAATGAAAAATCACGTGGATTGAGTCGTGGGGTTATCGTCGATATAGATGATACAGTCAACTCGATTCAAAGAGCCATTTCTCAAGCAGAACGCAAAGCAAATGTAAAAATTAACGAAGTGATCGTTGGTGTTCCAAGTAATCAAATTATGGTAGAAGATTGCCACGGTATGATTGCTGTTGCCAGCGATAATAGAGAAATAACAGCCCTAGACGTTGAGAATGTAATCAATGCAGCTAAAGTTCGTTCAGTTCCTCCTGAAAGAGAGATTATTTCAATTATTCCTGAAGAATTTATCGTCGATGGATTCAATGGAATTAAAGATCCAAGAGGAATGATCGGGGTTCGCCTAGAACTTTATGCGCGCTTAATTACTGGACCTAGAACAATCATCCATAATATTCGACGCTGTGTTCAAAAAGCAGGTTTATCAATCAGTGAACTTGTCGTTCAACCAGAAGCAATTGCATCCGTAGCCTTATCAGCAGATGAGCGAGAGTTCGGAACAGTGGTTGTTGATATGGGTGGTGGCCAATCAAGTGCATCAATTATGTACGACGGCCAAATGAAATATTCATTCGTGGATCAAGAGGGTGGAGATTTCGTTACAAAAGATATCTCAGTTATTCTAAACACGTCACTTGATTCTGCTGAACGAATCAAACGTGAATATGGCTTTGCTATCGCAAGTCAAACTACTGACGATGAGTACTTCCCAGTTGAAACAGTTGGAAAGAAAGAACCTGTCCGGGTAGATGAACATTATCTTGCTGAAATCATCGAAGCGCGTTTAGTGCAAATCTTTGAAACATTATATGAAGAATTGAATCGTGTCGATGGACTTGATTTACCTGGAGGGTATGTCCTGACAGGTGGAGCTGTGTCTTTACCAGGGGTCTTAGATTTGGCTAAACGATACTTTGGAAGCAAAGTTCGCTTATTTATTCCTGAAGAAATGGGAATGCGTAATCCAATCTATACAACAAGCCTTGGAATGATCGAATATGCTGCAAATCTTGATGATGTGCATCGAATTGCTCAAGGAACTTTTGCAGTTCCTTCACAAGCTGCCCCAAGACAATCTATGCCGCCACAAGGTGGACAAAGACGTCCGGCACCATCTAGTGGCCGTAACCAAGGGCAAGCGGCACGAGGTCAACAATCAGGTGACTTGTTCGGCGGTCAACGTCGTCAACCAGCTAACGAGACAAACCAAATGGCAAACGACCAACGCACGATGCCAGACACTATGCCTAGTTCAAATCAACAAGATGATTATCAACAATATAATTCATTTGATGACGACTATCGTTATGAAGATGCGGCATACTATGATGACTATTCGCAAGATGAAGAAGCGAATAACTATTCAGAGCCTGTTACTGATCAAAGTAATGGGAATGGCATAACGGCAAAAGTCCGTGACTTTTTCCAAACATTTTTTGATTAAGACTTGATAGATAAACAGGAGGAATATAAATGGAATTATCATTCGATTCAACAATGGGATATGAAGGCGCAGTAATTAAAGTAATTGGTGTAGGTGGTGCAGGTGGAAATGCCGTTAATCGTATGATTAAAGATGAAGTTCAAGGTGTTGAATTCATTGTTGCAAATACGGATACTCAAGCATTACAAGGTTCAGATGCTGAAATCAAAATCCAATTAGGCCCAAAAGTAACTAAAGGGTTAGGTGCAGGTTCATTACCTGAAATTGGACTTAAAGCAGCTGAAGAAAGTGAAGAGCAAATTCGCGAAGTACTAGAAGGAGCAGACTTAGTGTTTGTTACTGCTGGTATGGGTGGAGGTACTGGTACTGGTGCTGCACCGGTCGTGGCTAAGATTGCTAAAGACTTAGGCGCTTTAACTGTAGGTGTTGTAACGCGTCCATTTACTTTTGAAGGACCAAAACGTGGACGCTTTGCAGCTGAAGGATTGAAAAACTTAAAAGACGCGGTTGATACATTAGTAATTATCTCAAACAACCGTTTATTAGAAATTGTAGACCGTAAAACTCCAATGTTAGAAGCATTCAGTGAAGCAGATAATGTTTTACGTCAAGGTGTACAAGGTATCTCTGATTTAATTACAGCACCAGGTTACGTAAACTTAGACTTTGCTGACGTGAAAACTGTAATGAAGGATCAAGGAACTGCATTAATGGGTGTAGGCCAATCTTCAGGTGAGAACCGTACGGCTGAAGCAACTAAGAAAGCTATCTCATCACCATTATTAGAAGTATCTATTGATGGTGCAGAACAAATCTTATTAAACATTACAGGTGGAGAAGACTTAAGCTTGTTCGAAGCACAAGATGCAAGTGATATTGTTGCCAATGCATCAAGTGGTGATGTAAACATTATCTTCGGTACGTCAATCAATAATGATTTAGGTGACGAAGTTATTGTTACTGTAATCGCAACTGGTATTGAGAATGAGAAGACTGATCGTAATAAAATGAGCACACCACCAAGACGCTCATTCAATACACCGTCATCTTCAGCAGAATCAACTCAACCAGCTCAAAGTCTACAACAACCAGATTCACCAAGCCAATCAAACGAACCAACACCACGTCGTCAACAAAAGCGTGATTTATTCAGTGATTGGGACATAAATAGAGAAACAAACACACGTGACGTTGATACAACTGAAGCAGACTCTAAACCTAAACGTCAATTTGAACGTCCAAATACGGATGGATCTGGAAGTCGTCAAAGTGAAGTAAATGATTCAGATGAATTAGATACGCCACCATTTTTCCGTAAACGTCATCGTTAATAAAGAGTTAGGATGCTAAGGCATCAAAATAATAGAGGAATCAGTATTGGTTCCTCTTTTTATTTATCAATAAGTAAAAATTTATGTTATAATTCATAAGATAAGAATTTAAGGGAGTGTTATAGTTGGGCCTTTTGAGCTTAGTTTCTAATTTATTTCAGGCATATACACTGGTTTTAGTCGTATACGCACTACTATCATGGTTACCAGGTGCCCGTGAAAGTGCCTTAGGACAATTTATTGTTAAATTAGCACGACCATATTTGGATATATTTGATCGATTCATCCCGCCATTAGGGGGCATTAGTTTCAATGTTATTATTGCGATTTTTGTTTTACGATTTATCCGAGATGGTTTAATCTGGATATTGGCAGCAATATTATTTTAAAAATGTGGTGAATTAAATGTCAGATGATATATATCAACATTATCGACCCGAAGAGCAACCGTTTATTGATAAAGTATTCGGTTGGATAGATCAAGTAGATTTAACTTATGCGCCTTATACAACTGTATTTTTAACCCCGCGAGAGAAGATGATTGTTGAACAACTTGTCGCAAGCCGAGATGAGATTTCAGTTATTTTCAGAGGTGGTTATGAAGGTGCGGAACGTAAACAAGCCTGTATTTATCCGCAGTATTATGAACCGAATGATGAAGATTTTACGATCGTTCTATTCAACATTAAGTATCCAGAAAAATTTGGAAATTTAACGCATGGTAGAATTCTTGGAACTTTTATTTCAACTGGAATTGAAAGAGAGCGCATTGGGGATATTATTACAGATGGAACGAATTGGCATGCACTCGTTGATGCATCAATTAGTGACTATTTGAAAACTCAAGTGACTAAAATCGCGAATGTTGGAGTTCAATTGGAAGAGTTATCATTTGATGATATATTAACCTCACAAGAACAATGGGAAGTAAAGCATGTAATTTCTAGCTCTTTACGGCTTGACACTTTATTAAGCAAAGTCTATAATTTTTCTAGACAGCGTGCGAAAAATTCAGTCTCACAAGGTGATGTGAAAGTGAATTTCGTTCCAATGGAGAGACCTGACGTTGAGATTGGTATCAATGATATCATTTCATTACGTAAGTTTGGACGCTTCTGGATCAATGATATTGAGGGTATGACTAAGAAAGATAATTATCGATTAAACGTCAATGTACTTTTAAAGTAAATTACATAACTTGAATATATTTGAAAGGATTTGTAAATTCATGGTATTAACACCTAACGAAATATTAAATAAAGAATTTAATTCGAAGTTTCGCGGATATGACTCAGATCAGGTTAATGATTATTTAGATATAATTGTTGCGGACTTTGAAAAGATGATTGCGGAGAACAACGAACTTAAGAAAGACTTAGCAGCATCAAAAGAAAAAAATGAGTACTTTGCACAATTGCAAGACTCATTAAACAGTTCGATTGTAGTCGCTCAAGAAGCAGCAGATCGCTTGAAACAAAACGCTCGTAAAGAAGCAGAACTTATCTTATTCGAAGCTGAAAGAGAAGCGGATCGTATGATTAATAACGCGTCTGATACAGCTAAAAATATTGTTACTGAATCTGATGCATTACGTCGCTCAAGCAAATCTTACCGCACTAAATTAGAGCAAATGATTCGCCAACAACTTGAAGTTGTAACGAGTGAAGAGTATCATAGATTATTTGATGAAGAGATTGAATCACAATTTAATCCTGATCACTTCCATGAAGCAACAAATCAACGTGTAAATCAACGCGTAGATCGACTTGAAGAAGAGAACAGTGCTGATTTTAATGCAGCGCATGAAATTACAAATGATCGCTTTGTTGAAGAAGAAATCAAAAACGCGCCAGCACCTACTCCAGAAGTAGATTATCCGGCAACTATTGGTGTAGCTGATCATGAAGATACTGAAGCGACACGAGTTGATTTAAATCTTGATGAGTTATTAAATAATGTTGAGCCAGAAGAGCAAGAAGTTGATTCTAGACACGCAGAATTAGAAGCGATGATTGATGAAGAAGCACAAGCTGAAGCTGAACGCGAAAAACGTGCAGCTCAACGTCGTGAAAGTGTATTAGGACAAACAATTAGAATTGAATTACCAAAAGATTAATAAGAACAAGTTAATCATAGGATACTTTTAGCGAGTCAAGAGTGGTGAAAGCTTGGCAGTCCCTCCTTTGATTAATATCATCTTTGTGTTTGTTATGGTGAAAGTAAGTAATCATAACCGCTTAAATAGCGTTAACATGTAGAGTGAATAGGTCATCTTTAGAGATAACTTATTAATTTGGGTGGTACCGCGTTTATAACGTCCCTTTTTTAGGGGGCGTTTTTTATTTTTAATAAATCAATCAGATTGGAGATAATAATGAAACTAAAAGATACATTAAATTTAGGTAAAACAGATTTCGCCATGCGCGCAAATTTACCTACTAAAGAAGTAGAATTACAAAAAGAATGGGCAGACGCTGACATGTACGAGAAAATTCAAGAGAAAAATGAAGGACGTCCTTCATGGATCTTACATGATGGACCTCCGTATGCGAATGGTAAATTACATATGGGGCATGCATTAAATAAAGTAACTAAAGACTTTATTGTACGTTACCATTCTATGGCTGGATATAGCTCACCTTATGTTCCTGGTTGGGATACACATGGTTTACCAATCGAACAAGCCTTAGTTAATGCTGATGGCGTAGACCGTAAGAGTATGTCTGTCGCTGAATTCCGTAAATTATGTGAAGAGTATGCATTGAAACAAGTTGAAAATCAAAAAGAAGACTTTATGCGTTTAGGTGTGACTGGTGAATGGAATAATCCGTATTTAACTTTAAAACCCGAATATGAAGCTCAACAAATCCGTATCTTTGGTCAAATGGCTGAACGCGGATATATCTATAAAGGACTAAAACCAATTTACTGGTCACCTTCAAGTGAATCAACATTAGCTGAGGCAGAAGTTGAATATAAAGACGTTACGTCACCTTCTATTTTCGTTGCTTTCAAAGTAAAAGATGGCAAAGATGTCGTACCAGCAGATGCTGAGTTCGTTATCTGGACAACGACACCATGGACATTACCATCAAACTTAGGATTATCTGTGAAAGCAGATGCTAAATATGTTTTAGTAAACGTAGATGGACGTAAATTTATAGTTGCAGAAGCTTTACTAGAAGCAGTTGCTAAGAAAATTGGATGGGAAGATTATTCAATCGAAGCAGAATATAAAGGGGAGCAATTTGACCGTTTAACTGCACAACATCCGTTCTATGACCGTGAATCATTAATAATGTTAGGTGACCACGTTGAATTAGATGCTGGTACTGGTGTCGTTCATACAGCACCTGGACACGGGGAAGATGACTACATTATTGGTCAAAAATATGGCTTAGATGTTCTTTCTCCAATTGATGACCGTGGACACTTCACAAATGAAGCACCTGGATATGAAGGAATGTTCTATCTTAAAGGGAATAAAGTCATCGTTGAAGAGATGCGTGAAACGGGAGCGTTACTGTTTGATGAGAAGTTTGAACATAGCTACCCACATGACTGGCGTACTAAGAAACCTGTTATTTATCGTGCAACACCACAATGGTTTGCATCAATTAATAAATTCCGTGAAGAGTTATTAAACTCAGTTGAAAATGATGTGAAATGGTACCATCCTTCGGGAGAACGTCGTATGTATAATATGATTCGTGACCGTGGTGACTGGGTAATTTCTCGTCAACGTGTATGGGGTGTGCCATTACCAATCTTCTATGCAGAAAATGGAGAGCCTATCTTAACAACTGAAACAGTTGAACACGTTGCTAAATTAGTTGAAGAGTTTGGATCAAACGTTTGGTTTGAAAGAGAACCTAAAGATTTATTACCTGAAGGATTCACTCATCCAGATAGTCCAAATGGTAAATTTACTAAAGAAAATGACATTATGGACGTATGGTTTGACTCAGGAACATCTTATGCTGGGGTATTACAAGTTCGTGAAGACCAAAAATTCCCTGCAGATATGTACTTAGAAGGATCAGACCAATACCGTGGATGGTTCAACTCAAGTTTTACAACTTCAGTAGCTGTGAATGGTTTCCCACCGTACAAATCAGTTCTTTCTCAAGGATTTGTTATGGATGGAAAAGGTCAAAAAATGAGTAAATCAATCGGTAATGTTATTACACCTGAGGAGATTACAGAAGAATTAGGTGCAGATATCATCCGTCTATGGGTTTCAAGTGTGGATTATGAGAACGATGTACGTATCTCTAAAGACATCTTAAAACAAGTATCTGAATCATACCGTAAGATTCGTAACACAGTGCGCTTTATGTTATCAAACTTATTTGATTTCAATCCTGAAACAGATAAGATTGCTGAAAGTGATTTAGCAAAAGTTGATCAATATATTCTTGCTAAATATCGTATTTTAGTTAATGAAGTAACAAAAGCTTACGAAAATTATGAATTCTCTACTATCTTCAAGAAAGTAATTAATTTCATTACTGTTGATTTATCAGCGTTCTACTTAGACTTTGCAAAAGATGTCGTTTATATTGAAGCGGCAGAATCTAAAGCGCGTCGTGCAATGCAAACTGTTATTTATACAGTTCTTGAAGGTTTAATTCCATTATTATCACCAATCTTACTTCATACTATGGAAGAAGCTTGGAAAGAATTACCAGGAGCAGAAGGTTTTGTTCAATTACAAGACTTACCTAAATTCGAAGACGTTTCTCAAGACAAAGAAACTGTTAAAGAATGGGATGTCTTCTTCAAAGTGGAGTCAGCTGTTGCTAAAGGTTTAGAAAATGCAAAAAATGATGAAGAACACCCAATCAAGAAATCATTTGAAGCAAAAGCAACTGTCTATACAGATCAAGAGACAATTGATCAATTGAATGACTTAAGTGATCATTTAGACCAATTATTAATAGTATCTGGTTTAGAATTAAAATTAGCTGATGAAGCAGACGAATCAGTGGTTGATTATGACGGCTTTGGTGTTAAAGTTCAGCCGGCAGAAGGTCATACTTGTGACCGTTGTCGTGCGGTAAGACCAGAAGTTGGAACAATTGAGGCGGCACCAGAATTATGTCGCCGTTGTTTCTCAATCGTAGAATCACACTTCCCAGAGTATTTCGAGGAAGCAGCTGAATAATTAGAGTAGTTAAATTGCCCCACTAGACAGATTTTGTCTGGTGGGGTATTTCTATTTATCTAGAAATTATGTAAAATCTACCATTCATACTTGGCGTCTGTTATATTTAAATATGTAAAAGATGAGGTGAGTGTATGAAAGTGATTAAATATATATTATTAATCTTAAGTATGGGGCAATTTTTCCCTTTAGAAAGTTTTTGGCAAAGTAATTTCTTTTGGTTTTTTATTTGGATTATTTGCTTTCATTTAGGTTGGTTTTATATGGAATGTTTGCAATATAAACAGATAAATAGTGTTGTATTGTGTCTTTTAGCCTTAATCAATATATGGCTACTGCCATCCTTTCCATATTTGATGCTAGGACTTTTAACAATTGAATTAAGAGAGTTATTTTCACGGAAAAAGACTGTACTTATATTATCTTTAATGGCGATTGTTTCGGGGTTTATATGGTCAACGCTCACGATTTGGCCGCAGGTGGATTATTTAATGTTCACAGTGAGTATCGTTATCATATGTGGTTATTTATCCGAACAAGCAACCCGCTTAGAAGTACAAGCAACTAGTCTTTATGAGTTTCGCACTCAAGCAGATGAGCAAGAAGAGCGGTTGATAGAGCAAAAGGCACAAATGATTGCGATGGAGGAAATTCATACCCTTAATGAGAGGAACCGAATTTCTAGGGATTTACATGATACGGTAGGGCATACTTTATCGACCATCGTCATCCAATTGGCAGCCATTGAGAAATTGACAGAGGAAAAGATGCCACAAGCATCAGCTATGTTAAAGCAATTACATCACTTTACTAAAGAAGGCTTATCAGATGTTCGCCAAGTGATTCACCAATTAAAGCCTAAACATTATCAAAAGTTTGCTTTTATTGAGCAGGTGCACCACATCATTTCGGGAGTGTCAATAATTATGTGTAAATGAAGTACTCCTTCTATAAAATCGATTTATTAATTTGTTAATCTTTCAAACATTTTTTCTAGCTCTGCTTCAGCTTGTTGGAAGCCGCGGTGAATCCGTGTC
>NZ_JBGQQZ010000018.1:35286-35856 GCF_045528575.1 Ruoffia sp. FAM 24228 | reverse complement strand
GCTTAGTTCCACTAAGCGAATTGGTAGAGTCTGCTTACGCAAGGTATTGAACCGCCGTGTACGGAACCGTACGCACGGTGGTGTGAGAGGTCGACTAGTCAAATAATGGCTAGTCTCCTACTCGATTGGTTATTTAAATATAAGATTAACTACGTTTTCTACGGTAAAGTAGAAGTCCACCAACGGCTAGTAAACCGATAGCAACAACAGTAATAATCATCGTATTACTTTCACCAGTTGTCGGTAAGATGTCGTCATCTTGGTCTACAATGACGTTTCCATCGTCATCCGATTCGTCTTCTGACCCATTTGATTCATCGTCAGATCCATCATCGCTAGATTCGTCAGAACTTTCTGATCCGTCGGACTCGTCGCTAGATTCGTCACTTGACTCATCAGAACTCTCAGAACTCTCAGAACCGCCACCACCATTTTCATCCGATTCGATTAATCTAAATGCACCATATATTGCAGAACTACTACCTAGATTATCTTCGTTCAATTCAATTGTATAAACGTCATCTTCATCAGTAGCGACTGCATATTGATCTGTCGTATCATTGATTTCAG
>NZ_JBGQQZ010000018.1:0-35186 GCF_045528575.1 Ruoffia sp. FAM 24228 | reverse complement strand
AGACTGTACCTGCTGGTGTGTCTAAAGTGATTATATAAGTACCTTCAGGCAACTCTTCGTCTGTTAACCATTGTAAGTATTCATTATATGAACCAGTAAACTCGTCACCATCATTATTTGTTACAGTAACTCCCACTTCATCAGTACGACGATCGTCTAATCCACGCACTTCCACACCTAAAGTAAATGTATCAGGGTTTGGAACTGGTGCTTCGACAAGTCTAAATGCACCGTATATTGCAGAACTACTACCTAGATTTTCGTCGTTTAATTCAATTGTATAAACGTCATCTTCATCAGTAGCGACTGCATATTGATCTGTCGTATCATTGATTTCAGAGACTGTACCTGCTGGTGTGTCTAAAGTGATTATATAAGTACCTTCAGGCAACTCTTCGTCTGTTAACCATTGTAAGTATTCATTATATGAACCAGTAAACTCGTCACCATCATTATTTGTTACAGTTACTTCCACTTCATCAGTACGACGATCGTCTAATCCACGAACTTCCACACCTAAAGTAAATGTATCAGGGTTTGGAACTGGTGCTTCGACAAGTCTAAATGCACCGTATATTGCTGAGCTACTACCTAGATTTTCGTCGTTTAATTCAATTGTATAAACATCGTCTTCATCAGTAGCGACTGCATATTGATCTGTCGTATCATTGATTTCAGAGACTGTACCTACTGGTGTGTCTAAACTGATTATATAAGTACCTTCAGGCAATTCATCATCTGTTAACCACTGTAAGTATTCATTATACGACCCAGTAAACTCGTCACCATCATTATTTGTTACAGTCACTCCGACTTCGTCAGTCCGTTGATCGTTTAATCCACGCACTTCCACACCTAAAGTAAATGTATCAGGGTTTGGAACTGGTGCTTCGACAAGTCTAAATGCACCGTATACCGCAGAACTACTACCAAGATTTTCGTCGTTTAATTCAATTGTATAAACGTCATCTTCATCAGTAGCGACTGCATATTGGTTTGTCGTGTCATTAATTTCAGAGACAGTACCTTCTGGCGTGTCTAAAGTAATTGTATAATTACCTTCAGATAATTCTTCACTCGTTAACCATTGTAAGTACTCGTTATACTCACCTTCAAATACAACACCATCAGCATCCGTCACAGTAATTCCAGCTTCATCGGATCTAGTACCGTCTAATCCACGCACTTCCACACCTAATTGGTATGTTTCAGCTGGAGCTTCAACTAGATTAAATGCACCATATACTGCAGAACTACTACCTAAATTATCTTCGTTTAATTCAATTGTATAAACGTCATCTTCATCAGTAGCGACTGCATATTGGTTTGTCGTATCATTAATTTCAGAGACAGTACCTGCCGGCGTGTCTAAAGTGATTGTATAAGTACCTTCAGTTAATTCTTCACTCGTTAACCATTGTAAGTACTCGTTATACTCACCTTCAAATACAACACCATCATCATCCGTCAAAGTAATTCCAGCTTCATCGGATCTAGTACCGTCTAATCCACGCACTTCCACACCTAATTGGTATGTTTCAGCTGGAGCTTCAACTAGATTAAACGCCCCATAAATCGATGAGTTATTGCCTAAGTTCTCTTCGCTTAAAATGATATTATAAACATTGGTCTCATCAGCAGGAATTGCATATTGATTCGTAGTTTCATTAATAGTTGAAACAGTACCTTCTGGAGTATCTAAAGTGATTGAATACTGACCAGCAGGTAATTCTTCAGTGGTTAACCATTGTAAGTACTCGTTATACTCACCTTCAAATGTAACGCCATCAACATCAGCAACAGTAATTCCTACTTCATCGGTTCTAGTACCGTCTAATCCACGCACTTCAGCGCCTAATCGGAATGTTTGTTCAACAGGAGCGGTTTCAATTAATTCAAATGCGCCATATACAGAAGTTAAGTTTCCTAAAGTTTCTTCATTCAATTCAATTGTATAAAGATTTGGTGTTTCTGTTGGAACAGCTGATTGATTTGTAGTTGTACTAATTTGACTCATTGTTCCTTCTGGAGTTGTCAATTCAATGTAATACAACCCTTCAGGTAATTCATTCGTTGTTAACCATTGTGCATATTCATTATATCCACCTTCGTATACCGTACTATTTTCATCATATACAGTAATTCCAACATCGCTTGTACGAGTACCATCTAAACCACGGACTTCTGCTCCGACGCGGTAAGTTTCACTAACCGTTTCGTTAACGAGCTCGAATGCACCGTATACAGCGGATAAGCCACCTAGGTTTTCTTCATTTACATCGATTGAGTAAACATTTGGTGTCTCTGTAGCTACAGCAAATTGTGGAGCCGTGTTATTAATTTGACTCGTTGTTCCTTCAGGGGGTGTCAATTCAATATAATATTGACCTTCTGGTAAAGAACTACCTGTTAACCATTGAGAGTTTTCATTGTAACCACCATCATAAATATCACCTTCTTCATCGGTTAAACTAATACCAACCTGTTCAGTACGAGTGCCTTCTATATTGCGGACTTCAACGCCAACGGGATAAGTTGCTTCTTGCTGTTGTTGAACTGACTCAGATTCAGGCGGAACACTTTCCGTTTGAGCTAGGGCTAAGGGGGTGACTTGAGTTGCGACCAAAAGACTTGTGAGGGCCATAGAAATTGCATAACGTAAGCGATTACTTTTCATAAAGAACTCCTCCTTGTTTATAACTATATTATAACACTCATACAATTAAATATAAAACTTTGTAAAAAATCAGTCAATAAAACTACAATAAATCAATGAAAAATCATTAAATATTCAAAGATTAGAAAGTAAGAAAGTTTTGATAAATCCTTCGAAAGCACTTCAGTAGGACGGTAGCTGATATTCTGATACACTTGTCAAAGATATTATTAAAAGGAGTGTAAGTAAAATGAACTGGATCACATTAAACAATAATAAGCAGATTCCAATTATCGGAAGCGGTACAAACACATTTGGTAAAGTAAATAATGACTATTCAGCGGACATTAATTTTGATACAACTGAATTACAATCAGCAATTACTAATGGATACAGACATTTCGATACGGCTATTTCTTATCGCAATGAAGCAGTAATTGGAAAAGCTATCACAGAATCAGATGTTCCTCGTGAAGAATTTTTTATAACTTCAAAATTACCTGGTAAACCAGAGTATACGAAAGATGAAGCAACAATTGATGAAGCTGTGAAATACTCTTTAGAGGCATTCCAAACAGATTATATTGATTTATATTTAATTCACCATCCTTGGGATAATGATGAAGAAATGGTTGCGACTTGGAAAGTGTTAGAGAAACATGCGAAAGCTGGCATTTTAAAATCTATCGGAGTATCGAACTTCCCTAAAGATCAATTACAATTAATATTAGATAATGCAACGATTAAACCGACAGTTAACCAAATTAAATCTCATCCTGGAGAATGGAATCATGATGTGATTGAATTTGGGCGCGAACATGAGGTATTTGCAGAAGCGTGGTCACCTTTATCTGGTGTAAGTGATGCTAATCGGGAACGACTAAATGCTATCGGTGAAAAATACGGAAAATCTTGGTCACAAGTTGTCTTGAATTTCCAAATTGACCGCGAAGTCATTGTCATTCCAAAATCACACAACTTTGATCGTCAAAAATCAAACTTAGAAGTGTTCGATTTTGAATTAACTGAAGAAGAGAAGCAAGAAATTTACAACCTATAACAGCAAGCCACTTCTATTGAAAGAGGGAAGTGGTGTTTTTATATATACTTAAGGAGAGATGAGATGTTATTTAAAGAAGATGCAACTTACTATGCAAAATTAATAAAAAATGGTGAAACAACGGCGACAGAATTAGTGGAAAAAGCCATTCAAAATATTGAAGAGTGGAACGATACATTGAATGCCGTTGTACACAAGCAATATGAATTTGCACGGAGTATAGCTAATCGATTTGATCACTACTTTGAACAGTTAGACACCGGAAGCTATGGAGATTTACCCCCATTCTTCGGTGTCCCCATCCTATTAAAAGATTTAGGACAATATCAAACAGGACAAAAATCAACAAGCGGAGCCCGTTTAATGGAACAATTTGAAGCGACACAAACGGACAATTTTTCCAAGAGTATTGAATCTGCTGGCTTTATTGTTGTAGGTAGGACGAATGTTCCAGAATTTGGTTTTAAGAATGTCAGTGATTCTGAGTGGACAGGTCATGTAAATTCACCTTTAGATTTAAAACGAAACCCTGGAGGATCTAGTGGTGGAGGGGCGGCAGCATTGAAAGCAGGAATTGTTCCCATCGTCACGGCGAGTGATGGAGGAGGCTCTATTCGAATTCCTGCATCTTTTAGTGGTTTAATCGGTTTAAAAACAAGTCGTGGACGCATACCGGTTGGACCAAGCGATTACCGAAGCTGGCAAGGGGCGTCCGTGAATTTTGCATTGACTAAATCAGTTCGAGATACATGGACATTACTAAAATGGATGCAGTCCGAACAGTTTGAAGCCCCTTTTATATTACCGCGAATACCACATGAGTTACTAGTAGATTTAGAGCAACCACTTCGTATTGCATATTCAATGAATACACCAATCGGAGAACCAATGACAAAGGAAGCACAAAGTTTAATGCAAGAAACAATTCGTATATTAGAATCATTAGGACATACATTAGTTGAAGCAGAGCCTGAAATCGATGGTGTTAAAGCAATGCAAACGTACTATAATGTAAATGGTGTTGAGACTGCTTCGATGCTTAAAAGGTTTGAACAGGTATTAAACAGACCAATGACACAAGATGACATGGAATTAATGAGTTGGGCAATTTATCAGTTAGGTTTAAATATTAGCGGAGTAGAGTATTCTGAAGTTTTATCTTATTGGGATGACATAACCGCTGTATCTGAAGCCTTCTTCAAGGAATATGATTTACTGTTAATGCCAGCAACAAACGGACCAGCACCTCTACATACAGCTTTTGCTAAGGGGGATAAACTGTTGAATGACTTAAGGAATATTGAACAGTTTGTTGTTCAGCAGCAACAACATCTAGTTTGGGAAATGTTTGCAGAAAGTTTAGCATGGACACCGTTTACTCAGCAAATGAATCTAACCGGTCAACCTGCAATTAGTTTACCAGTGCATAAACTAGATAATGGGTTACCGTTAGGTGCTCAATTTTCAACACGAAAAGGTGGAGAGTACTTACTACTTCAACTGTCTAAGCAATTAGAAGATGCTGGATACTTAGATACTTCAATTGTAGATACTTTATAATAAAAAAACTAGGACGGGTCATTCCAGACCGTCCTAGTTTTTTGTGTTTAATTTACTTCGACGATAAGAGGTTCTTTTGTCACGTGGTTCAAAACTTCACAACCATCTTCAGTAACAACGACTAAATCTTCAATTCGAACACCGAATTTACCTGGTAAATAAACACCAGGTTCAATTGAGAATACCTGTCCTACCTTAGTTAATTCATCATTGTATTGTGATACATCACCAGCTTCATGCGCTTCTTGACCGATGAAATGTCCTAAACGGTGTGTAAAGTATTCACCGTAACCAGCATCGTTAATCACTTTACGTGCTGCTAAATCTATACTACTTAACGGAACACCAGGTTTAACCGCAGCTATTCCCGCTAGATTTGCTTGGCGAACTATATCATATACTTCCATAGCTTCTTCACTTGGTTCACCATAGAATACTGTTCGAGTCATATCTGAAGCATAACCTTTATACATCCCGCCAATATCAAGAACGACTGGGTCTCCAACGTTTGGTAATGAATCGTCGGTTGTGTGATGAGGATCGGCACCGTTTGGTCCGTAACCAACAATAGGCTCAAATGAAAATCCCGAATGACCGGATTCTTTATAGTACCGAGCTAATTCTTCAGCGTATTCAGCTTCTGTTTTACCAGTAGTTAAAGAGTCGATTAATTTTTCCATGACTTGATCATTTAACAGAGAAGCTTCACGCATGATATCAATTTCTCCATCTGATTTAATTGCTCGGATATCGTCTAAGATATAAGAAGCATTGGTTGGTTGTAAGTCTTTCTTGATACCCATTAATTCAAGTAAGAAGTGACTTGGCCATACTTTATCGATACTCGTTACACCATCCGTTAAGATTTCAGCAATTTGTTCCATAATCGCTTCGCCATCTTGATAATAAATGACTGAATAATCATCATTTTCATCAGCACGTGGGAATAAGTTATTTAGCACTAAATAATGTTTACCAGCTGCGGTAGCGATGAAAGCTAATAACCGTTCACCTGGTTGTGTATAATAACCGATTAAATAGCGAATACTGTATGTATCTGTAATAATCATGTTACTAATGTCATGTTTATTCATTCCTTTTACAAGTTGTTTTAATTTTTCCAAAAAATCCCTCCACTTAAAGATTTGATTGCGTTACAATATATTATAGAGTATACAATGCATTTTAAGTAGATGAAAGAATCAACTCACCCCCAAAATATTTTAGGAGTACGTGTATGAAACTAACTATTGAAACGAAGCGGCGCATCATTCGCTTCACGACAGTCATTGGTGTTATTATTACAATTGTCGGTTCAATCTACATTAGCCAATCCGAATATTTCCAACCAGACGGCGGCTTTTCTGATTTATTGAGGAGATTAGGCTTTATGGCGCCGATTATCTTTATTTTAGTTCAAATTAGTCAAATAGTTTACCCGATTATTCCTTTAGGACTGACCAATGTTATTGGGGATTTACTTTTTGGGCATCTGTGGGGATTTCTGTTCAATACTATGGGAATGATTATTGGTTCGTCGATTAACTTTGTGATTGGCGCGCGTTTCGGTCACGCAGTAATACGGGCTTTTATTTCAGACGATGATTATATAAAGTATATGGGAATTATGAATCATGGCCATCGTTTTAAACGCCTACTTCGGATTGGCTTTCTCGCGCCAATCTTCCCAGATGATATCTTTTGTATGATTGCTGGGGTGTCCAATATGCGGTTTAAACAGTTTATTGGGATGGTCATTGCCTATCGACCTGTATCGGTTTTTATTTATACGTATTTCACATCGAATTTTATCCAAGTTGTTTTTGATTATTTTAGTTAATAGAAGGTGAAGAACATTAAAAATATTATTATTAAACCTGTGAGATTTTACCAAAAATTTATCTCACCCGGACTTCCATCAAGTTGCCGTTATTACCCAACTTGTTCCAGTTATATGATTGAAGCCGTTGAAAAGCATGGCGCGGTGAAGGGGACGACGATGGGCGTGGCTCGAATTTGTCGCTGTCACCCATTTGCAGAAGGTGGCATTGATCACGTTCCGGAACACTTTACATTGAAGCGTCAGTATTTTCGAAAATACGGCGACCCACCACATCCAGAAGATTAACCTACTAGCAACAAATGCTCGTAGGTTTTTTAATTATTCTAAAATAAAAAAATGAAAACAGTTATTTTCTTCTATCTATATATGGAACTAATTATAGAAAGGGAGAAAATGATGTTACAGAAAAATTTATAACTTAAGCAACAAGAAGAGTGCTATTACCAAGAAGGTTTAACTCAAAAAGAAATGGATCAGTTTCAAGTCAATATGGATGGATTAAAGGAATTGCCCGTGATCAACAAAATTTACCGTTAGCTAATATCTCGCCAATCGCTTTAAAAGAACGAATTCTGAATGAATTTTAAATTGAAAAGCCTTACCCACCTATACCTAAATCGATGAAAGATATCAACCAAATGAAACGAGGTATAAAATGTGCTAGATGTCACAGTTTTGATATAACGCAAACAATGTATAAAGTTATCTGTAAGTAATGTGGCCATCATGAAGCCAAAAAGAAATCGGTCGTTCGTACTTTATGTGAATATGGAATGATTCGTTACAAAGAACCGCTCACTGTGAGTGAATGTGAAGTGTTTCTTGATGACCAAGTGAGTAAAAAGTATATCGCACGCACACTTAGTAAGTATTTAGGGGAAATGTATAGCGGAAGGTACGTAACCTATGCAAATAAAAATAGTTCTTTTGAATATGTGTTCGGGAATGTTGAGTTTCCGTTTAAAAATTCTAAAACAAAGTAATTTTAATACTGGTAAATTGGCTAACGGGACGGGTCATTGTAAGACGTGCCCCGTTAGCCGTCTAATTTCCCATGTCACCGCATGACGAGTCCCGATAACCCAACTACCCCCACCAATCCAATCCAAACACCACAACTTCCCCATCTCAGAAAATCATTTTAAATTTTCTGCTTCAAAATATTAAGTATGAAAGTTTGATATGCTATAATATCAGAGAGTGATTAGAAAGAAGGTGACAAGGTGTTAGATTTTATGGATCAGTTTATGGCGAATCAGCCAATAATTCGAATACTTGATATTTTATTAGTCTGGTATTTAATTTATCGCTTATTAATGTATGCTCGTGGAACTCAGATGATGAACCTTTTAAAAGGGGTAGGAATCTTCCTTATTGCCAAAAGTGCGAGTTCACTTGCAGGACTTCAGACAGTGGATTGGCTATTAGGGCAGGTACTATCTTGGGGTGTTGTTGCGATGATTATTCTATTCCAACCGGAACTGAGACGCGCACTTGAAATATTAGGTCGTGACTTGTTTAAGAACCGTAAGAGTAAGAATAATCCAAGTGAGAAGTTAATAAATGATATCGAGAAATCAGTCCAATATATGTCTAAAAGGAAAATTGGTGCCTTGATTTCAATTGAAGGTCAAGATGGCTTGGGGGATTATATTTCAACCGGGATACCACTTGACGCAGAAATAACAAATCAATTGTTAATTAACATATTCATCCCCAATACACCTTTACATGACGGAGCAGTGATTATTAGAGATTATCAAATCGCAGCCGCTTCATGTTATCTTCCACTATCAGACAGTACGTTAATACCAAAAGAGTTAGGAACGAGGCATCGTGCTGCCATTGGTTTAAGTGAAGTTTCTGATGCAGTAACAGTCATCGTATCAGAAGAAACTGGAGATATTAGTGTAGTAAAAGGTGATAAGATGAACCGCGCACTTGACCGAAATGAATTTAGAAACATACTTGAAGAATACTTGTTTGTAGATGAAGAGGATTCGAAAGATATATTGCAAGTCATTCGTGACTTTCTTAATGACAGTTTACAAAGAGGTGATAAATAATGAATAGAGGACTATTTGAGAATAAATGGGCCGTGAGACTCTTTTCTCTGATTATTGCCATTTTCTTGTACATTTTTGTCGCATCAGAGAACAATGCTTTCGTCTTTCAAAGTGCAGCAAACCAACAGTTTGCTAGTATTAACGTAACCGAAACAATTGATAATGTCCCGGTGACCGTTGGAGAGATACCAGAAAATACGTTCATTAGTGGCTTACCAGAATCAGTTCAAGTACGATTAACTGGACCACGTAATGTCATTAACCAAGTATTAGAAAAAGAAATTACTGTCCAAACGGAAGATTTAACAGATATCCCGTCTGGAACGCAACAGATCCAGTTTATCGTTTCTGATTTACCGGATACTGTCGATTACCAAGTTACACCATCGAGAAGATATGTTAAAATATCACAGTTGGAAGAAATTACGGCTGAAATTGAATATGAAATAGATCCGAACGCCATTCAGGACGGCTTTAATGTGGAAAGTGTGTCATTAAATCCTCAAGAAATACAATTAACTGGTGACGTCGAAACGATTCAACAAATTGACCGAGTTTATATTACGATTACCAATCCACAACCAGCCAATAGAAGCTTCAGTGGATCATATGTTTTACAAATCGTGAATGCCAATGGTGAAGTACTAGATGTGAATTCAAATGTCTCGGAAATCGAAGCAAAAGTTGAAGTAGTACAACCTCAAAGTGAAGTAGGTATGCATATCATCCCTTTTGGGGAAGACCAAGCGATGTATACGTATGAATATACGATTACTACGCCTCAGAGCTTGGTAATTCAAGGGAGTCAACCGAATGTTGACACAGTTGGCGTAGTTGCTGATGTCAGTGGTTTAACAGAATCAACAACCATCATGGGTGAATTACAAGTGCCTGAAGGTATGACTGTGATAAATGGTGGCGATGTCCAAATCGAAGTACGCATCACACCAATCGCTTCAAGTGAGAACGAGGAGCAAAGCTCTGAAGAAACCAATGAGACAAGCGAAGAAAATGAAGAAAATGAAGAAAATGAAGAAAATGAAGAAAATGAAGAAAGTAACGGACCCGAATCTGAGAATGGAGATGAAGGAAACACGACTGAAAGTAATGAGTCAGCCGTTGTAGAATCGCAAGATGTCGAGGACGAATCTGGAAATAACTAATAGGAAAAGTTAGGAGATTAATCAATAATGGGTAAATATTTTGGAACAGATGGTGTCAGAGGTGTAGCAAATAGTGAATTAACACCTGAATTAGCTTTTAAATTAGGTCGTTATGGAGGGTATGTGTTACTTCAACACTCTGACGTTGAACATCCACGCGTGCTAGTTGCGCGCGATACACGTATCTCTGGAGAATTATTAGAGTACGCTTTAACAGCAGGATTATTATCTGTCGGAATCGAAGTTATGCGCTTAGGTGTCATCTCAACACCAGCAGTGGCTTATTTAACAAAAACTCAAGGAGCAGCTGCCGGAGTCATGATCAGTGCTTCTCACAATCCAGCACAAGACAATGGAATTAAATTCTTCGGAAGTAACGGATTTAAACTATCTGATGATCAAGAAGCAGAAATCGAAGCATTACTAGATAGTGATGCTGATGAGCTACCTCGCCCAAGTGCAGACGGCTTAGGAGTGACAGATGATTTCCCAGAAGGTTCTATCAAATATATTCAATATTTACAATCAACCATCTCAGCGAATTTAAATGATTTGAAAGTGTGTGTGGATGCTGCCAATGGTGCAACAGCCCCATTAGTAAACCAATTATTCGCAGATTTAGAGACTGATTTCTATACAATGGGAGACCGTCCCGACGGAATTAATATCAATAATGGAGTCGGATCAACTCACCCTGAGGCTTTACAAGAAATGGTTAAAGAAAAAAGTGCAGACCTTGGAGTTGCTTTAGATGGCGACGGAGACCGTTTAATCGCAGTTGATGAGACAGGTGCCATTGTTGATGGTGATAGGATTATGTTTATCTTAGGTAAACATTTACAATCTCAAGGACGCTTAGCTAATGATACAATTGTATCAACAGTTATGAGTAACATTGGATTCCATAAAGCTGTTGAAGAAAATAACATGACAGCTTTAAAAACTAAAGTTGGAGATCGATATGTTGTCGAAGCAATGCTAGAAGGTAACCACACTTTAGGTGGAGAGCAATCAGGCCACATTGTGATGTTAGACTACAATACAACGGGTGACGGGTTATTAACAGCCGTTCAATTAATGGCTGTTATGCGTGAAACTGGTAAAAAATTATCAGAATTAGCGGGTGAAGTGACCATCTTCCCACAAAAATTAGTGAATATTCGTGTTCACGACAAACACACTGTCATGGATGAGCCAGAAGTGAAAGAAATCATCGCTAAAGTTGAAGCAGAAATGGATGGCGACGGTCGTATCTTAGTACGTCCAAGTGGTACGGAGCCAATCTTACGTGTGATGGCGGAAGCTTCAACACCTGAGCGTGTTGACCGTTACGTAGATCAAATCGCAGACGTGATTCGCGACATTCGTGGTATGGAGTAAGCAATTAAACTTAGTACTGAAGAAGTCATTTCTTCAGTACTTTTTTGTTTTAAGACAAATCATCTAAAAAGTAGAAAAAATGGGAGGCAAAGTCGTGATGACGCAGTTAAATGAATTAAATAAGAAAGACCGAACAGTACATTGGCTTAACACTCATCAAGCTGTCAATTTAAGCTGTATCCATTGCCAAGAAGCCTTAAAGTTAGACTCGCATAGTTTGGTGTGCAAGAATGATCACCGTTTTGATATGGCGAAACAAGGCTATTTTTTCATGGCAAAGAAAGCATCGAATACAAAATATGATGCGTCCTTGTTTCACTCAAGACGTGAAATTATTTTAAATACAAAGATGTATCGACCTCTGCATGAATACATTGGAGAGTATCTGAGTGAACATCATGGAAAAGATATTTCAATCATTGATGCAGGAAGTGGAGAAGGCAGTCACTTGTGGCAGATGAGTCGCCAAGTTAAAGAGAATGAGTACAGTTTGATAGGGATTGATTTAGCAAAAAGTGCGATTCAAGCAGCCACAGATTATAATGGGCATATGTTATCGATGATTGCGGATTTGGCAGAGTTACCTGTAGCTAATCATCAAATAGATATCGTCTTTTCAATATTTTCACCGTCAAATTACTCGGAATTTGAGCGTATTTTAAAGCCGGAAGGGGAACTCATCAAAATTATTCCTAACTCAGGTTATTTACAAGAGATAAGACAAGCTCTCATAGATATGGAAATTGGAAATATCCACCCATACTCTAATGAAGATGTTATCGAGGTCTTCAAAACGCATTATCCAGAAGCCAAGATGAAAGAAATTAAGGTGACGCAAAAGTTAACGGACAGTCAGTTGGAAGATTTAGTCGTTATGACGCCATTGACTTGGCAATTAAGTGATGATGAACACCAAACATTACTGACAAAGCTTGATGGTTTCATTACCTTGGATGTAATCGTATTACATAGTAAGATTTAACTATCCCCAACACTAATTAGACAACATTTTGTTCATTATAAGGGGAAATTTTTGCAAGAATATGATACGCTATTCAGTAGTGATTAGGATGAGACATTTATTGAGTGAGATATGCTCCAACCCTAGCTAATAAAATACTAATAGAGGATAGATTTTGCTTCATTATGGGATTCTGACTTAGGAAGAGACATGTCAATCAGTAAGTGCTAAAAACTAAAATCACTTTTTTATATTTAAAGAAAAGGGTGGGGATAGTTATGTACATTTCAAATATCAATTCATCATCAATCAAATTACATGCAATAAATAAAGATGAAATGACTACAAAACAACCGATAACTATTTATTCAGAAGATCAGGTGACATTGCTTTATATCATTAAAGGTGGAGGAAATTACGAAACCAAGTTAAGCAATGGGCAATTTAAAAAAGAAAATTTAATCATATTAAATCCTGGGATGAAACTGACAATCAAACCACTTCGTAAGATGGAGTGGATAAAATTTACTTTATCAGGAATCTTATTTATTTCGAGCATCGACATCGACTCAACTAAACAGCTATATATCATTCACGATGACTCACGCCAAATGAAAGCTTATCTAGATTTAGCGCTTGTTGAAGATGCTAATGAGTTTGAAGGGACTGCTTTAATAACTAAAAAACTCATTGAATGTGTGGTAGCACATATATTAAGAAGTAAAGATTTGACGATTAAAGATGATAATGTGCAAGTTGAGGACGATGAAATTCAATTAGTTCAACGTTTTATTCGAGAGAATTATTCAAAGCGTTTGACGCTAGACCAACTAGCGAGTCATATTTGCATGAAGAAGTATTACTTTATTCGTGTGTTTAAGCAACGGACAGGTTTGTCGCCGATTGATTATCTCATTCAAGTTCGTTTAGCTGAAGCGGAAAAACTATTAGCAGAATCAAATTATACGGTTTCTAAGATTGCGGATTATGTCGGTTTTCATTCGCCATCCTATTTCTCAAAATCATTTAAAGAAGTGAATGATTGTACGCCGTCTGAATATCGTAAAAAAAATACAAAAGAAATGAATAAACGTATTTCATAATATAACAGACACTCCCTAAAGTAAGGTAAAGCCGATACTTTAGGTTTTTTTGTAAATAAAAACGAGTCCCGAAGAACTCGTTAAAAATTATTATAATAGCTCACCGTATCGTTTGACATAGTAGTACTTTACGATAGTGACTAGAATTAAGTAAGCAATAACAATACCTAAGAGCAGAAGCCAAAAAGTATCTGGAAGCGCCGTTAAGTCTAAGGCAGTTCCTAATTGTGTATATGGCACAATCGTCCCAATGACAATTCCTAACAACGTGAAAAAGGTCATAACCGTTGATGGACGACTTTCAATGAACGGTAACTTTTTAGTGCGTAATGTATATAATACTAGAGTTTGTGTCCATAAAGAGACAACAAACCAACCCGAATGGAATAAAGCAATGAATAATTCTTGTGTTTCTGAATTTAGGCTAGAATAGTTACCACCTAAAAACTGCGGTAAGATAATTAGGAATAAAACAGCAAAACTCAGAATATCAAAAATTGAACTTGTTGGTCCAAACCAAATCATGAATCGTTGAATACTAGAAGATTCCCATTTTTTTGGTGCTTTTAAATATTCTTCATCTACATTATCCCAAGGCATTGACATACAAGAGATGTCATATAGTAAGTTTAAGAATAAGAGTTGCATGGGTAGCATAGGTAAGAATGGTAGAAAAATACTTGCAATCAGTACTGAGAACATATTTCCGAAGTTAGAACTCGTTGTCGCATTAATATACTTCATTATATTTCCAAACACTTTTCGGCCTAGAATAATCCCTTTTTCAAGGATCATTAAATCTTTTTCTAACAGAATAACATCTGCAGAATCTTTGGCGATATCAACGGCATTATCTACAGAAATACCGACGTCAGCTGCTCTCATAGCAGGTGAGTCATTGATTCCATCACCTAAAAAACCAACAACATGATCATTTTTTCGTAATAAGCGAACGATTTTTGCTTTTTGTGTTGGATTGAGTTTTACGAAGACATTGTAAGTTTCGACAGCTTCGGCTAATTGATTTTCGCTCATTTGACTCACGATGTCACCAGTTAAGTAATGTTCCGCATTAATTCCAACTTGTGAACAAATCGCTTGAGTAACTAAAGCATTGTCACCGGTCAATATTTTCACGTTAACATTATGATCTCTTAAAGCATTCAGAGCTTCCTTCGTCGATTCTTTAGGAGGATCTAAAAAGGCTAGGAACCCAATGAGAACCATGTCAGACTCATCTTTAACTGACAGTTCGCCAATTCCTGCAGGATTTGTTTTTTGTGAAAGTCCAAGAACACGTAAACCATTAGAATTCAAATCATCCACTGTGTTCAGTACATTTACTTTTGCTTCTTCCGTGAGTGGTTGGACTTCACCATTGATTTCAACGTATTGACTAATTGAAAGCATTTCTTCTATAGCGCCTTTGGTAATCATTTGCGTTTTCCCAGTTAAATCTTCGACAACTACGCTCATGCGTCGACGATTAAAGTCAAAGGGAATTTCATCGATTTTTTTATAGTTAAAAGTTTCAATCTCGAATTCTTTTTCGGTTGCTTCAATAACGGCAACATCCATGAGGTTTTTTAAACCTGTTTGGTAATAACTGTTTAAAAATGCATGATGGAGAACGCGTTTATTCTCATTGCCGTCAATATCGAGATGATATTGTAGGACGATTTTATCTTGAGTAAGTGTTCCTGTTTTATCAGTACAAAGAACATCTATGGCTCCAAAATTCTGAATTGAGTTTAGGTTTCGAATGACTGTCCCTTTTTTTGCCATAGTACTTGCACCTTTGACTAAGTTAGAAGTGACAATCATGGGTAACATTTCTGGGGTGAGGCCAACCGCAACTGAAATTCCAAAAAGTAAAGCTTGTAACCAATCATCTTTTGTTAAGCCATTAATCAGAATGACAGTTGGAGCAAGGACCATCATGAAGCGAATAAGTAATTGAGATGTGCTTTCGATGCCTTTATCAAAGCTAGTTTTTACCGGTTCTTGATTGAGATCTTGAGCAATTTGTCCGAATAGAGTATTGTTTGCAGTTCGTACAACAATACCTTCAGCAGTTCCGCTCACAACTTCGCTTCCCATATATGCTAACGTGTCGTAGTTCGTTTCAGAGTCGGATTCTGTAATAATCGTGTTCGCAAATTTTTCAACCGGGTAACTTTCTCCAGTCAGGGATGTTTGAGAGATGAATAAGTCTTTCGTCTGGATTAAACGAATATCTGACGGAATCATATCCCCGGCTGAAAGGTGTACAATGTCACCTAAGACAATATCTTCTGTTGGGATTTCTCTAAACGTTCCTTCGCGTTTCACCGTTGAAGTAACTTCAACTAATTGATTTAAAGCTTGAGCCGCACGGTTTGACCGAACAGATTGAATAAATGACATCATGCCACTAAGTAAAACTAGCAAAATGATAATGACCGCACTGGTCGCATCTTTCTCGCCTGGATTGACTAGAATATACTCAGTTAAAAATGAAATGCATGCCAGTACAATAAGTACGAGTGTAAAGGGAGAAGAGAACGCATCAATAAACACTTTCCATAAGGGTTTATCTGCACCATAATTAATTTCATTCTTTCCATCAATACTTTGAATATCTGCGGCTTCTGGATATGTAAAGCCCTCTTGTTTTATACCTAATTGTTTCATTAAATCTTGAATGCTTAGACTTGCTAAGTCAAAGTAATTTAATAATTTATTGTCTTTCATTGTTACTGCCTCCTTAATTAATATTAATGAGACTTCAAAAGTGTGAGACATCAGGAGATTATGACAGTCGACAAATAGGCACGACCTGATGCATCGACGATATTTAGTTGAAATCTCTGTATCCTGGACGAGTCCATTTGTTTTCCCTCCTTTTTTTAATTAATCGTTGGAAATTCATAAGAAATAGAAAAAGCCCTCACTTATGCAAGTGAGGACACAAAAAAACGCACAAAAAAAAATTTATACGGATTCTTTGTGGAGTTTCAGCACTATACATCGTAAACAATAACTGTTAGCTACATTATGAAAAGCCTTATTTCGACAATTCCTGTTATACCCATTGGCGTCTCTGGACGTTTTTGGGCAGTAGCCTATGTATGTATAGGAGCCTCACCTAACAAATCTTATTAAATTTTCCAAACTCAACTATATCATGCAGGAAGAAAAAGGCAAATTTAATTTTAAAAAATAAGCATTCTATCTATTTTGTTAGACAGAATGCTTTTAAAATTTGTATTTAGTTTTAATCAGTACTGTGCTTCTTACGGAAAGCAGAGGGTGTACAGTGATTTGACTCTTTAAAGGTCTTTGAGAAATGAGATGCTGAGTGAAAACCAACCATATCAGAAATCTTAGAAATGGTAATGTTTGAAGTAGCGAGTAACTTCTCAGCTTCGGCTAAACGCACATGAATTAAGTAATCAATGGGTGATAGACCCGTTTTTTGCTTAAATAGACGAATTAAATAGTACTTGTTGATTCCAACGTGATTTGATAAATCATCCAATGAGATTTTTTGTGAATAATTTTTACGAATGTATTGTTGAATACGTTCGATTTCATCATTCTTCACTTGAACACTTGCATCTTTAATTGATAACTCGCTATTCTTAAGCACGTGCACCATAATACACTCAAGTAATTTCTTAAGAATTAATTCTGTTCCACGGAAACGATGTGTATGTTCTAAGATAGCAAGATCTAAGTAACGTTTAATTGATTGTGATGTATCTTCAGTTACGAACATCTGGCTTTTTGAATCAATATCAAGGCTTGAAGTAAATAAAATGCCAGTCAAAGTGATTTTAATCCACTCAACTTTACGGATTGTTGTTAATTCCAATGTTGTTTCAGGATTAAGTAAAATCATGTCGCGTTTCTTAACTTGACCTTCTCGATCATTTACATTGAAATCTGCCGCACCTTTAAGGATGTATAATAATGTTAAATTGTTTTCTGAAAAAACAGTAATAGATTTACCTGTTGTTGGAATACTTTCAGTTTCGATTGACTGTAATTTAATTGAAGACGAATTAATATTTGATATATACATAAACCTAACCTCCTTTTTTCAAAAATTGAGTAATCATTTTTATAAATACATTATATTACACATAATGAATAATATAAATGTTTTTTACTAAATTCTCACGATTTTTTTATCAGTATCTTGCTAATGACTACGAAAACGTACTCAAGACCTGACTCACAAACAATATTAACATGCTAACTTCAACAAATAAAATAAAATAAATATATTTTGTAAAAGTATTATTTTGTTTTTAAATTTCGTGGGGAATACCCAAAAAATTCCTTGAATTTTGTAGAAAAATGGTTTGATGATTTATAACCACATTCTTTTGCGATATCTTGTATTGATTTGTGCGTATTTTCTAACAAAAAGTGTGAATGATTCATCCGACAGCGAATGATATATTGATGGGGCGTCAAGCCCAATTCATCATGAAAAACAGTAATAAAATAATCTGAACTTAATTGTGTTTGCGCTGCAACATCTTTGACAGAGATTTTTTTGTGAAAATTATGTTCGATAAAATACTGGGCTTGGCGAACATTTTCGCTGATATGGAAGTGTTCAGGGCCATCATACATTTGAGTCGTGTTAATATTGTCATAAATCATAACTAAATTGAAAATATGTTCCATTATAGCATTAAAATGTCTCGAAGGGGAATTAATTTCATTTAACAAGAGTGTTACAGCATGTTTTAGACTATTATTATCTATATTGACTATCTTAAATTGGTCAAGATTTCTCTCACCCTGCTCCCGTTGGTTCACTGTGTATTCAATTATGTGTAAATCTAATGGAGAATGTTCGTCAGATGATAGGTTAAAGGGGATGAGTCTAGGGATAAGTATGCAAAAAGGACCTTCAAAACTGAAGGTCTCATATTTTGTTGTTAATTCTCCTGCTCCTTGCGTAACATATAGAAAAGTATAAGTTGCAAAGCCTGGGTAACACACTGAATTACCTGCTGCAAGGGAATCTGATTGAATGCGAAAAGGGTAATAGAGAGAGTCCGAAGGATTTATTCGGTTATGTGCGTTTGTGTTATTCATCTTAAAAGAACAGATTAGCCAATAACTTCGTAGTCACTTGGATCTAACTGGCTTGCTGCAGCTTTATCTAATAAGATGACAGTATTTGAGTGGTTTTTTAAGACACTTGCTGGAACATCAGGAGTAACTTCACCATGGACAGTCTCTTTAACTGCTCTTGCTTTGTTTTCTCCGAAAGCCATCAATATAATTTGTTTAGAATCTAAGATAGAACCAATCCCCATTGAGAAAGCTTTTTTAGGAACGTCTGCTTCTGATTCGAAGTTACGTTTGTTCGTTTGGATTGTTTCGTCAGTTAAATCAACTAAACGCGTTTTTGAATCAAAAGGACTACCTGGTTCGTTGAAACCAATATGCCCGTTTGAACCGATACCTAAAATTTGTAAATCAACTGGATTCTCGCTTAAAATTATGTTGTAATCTTCAATTTCTTTCTCAACATCAGTTGCTGTTCCATCAGGAATATGCGTTTGTGCAAATGGTTTTGCATCAAATAAATGTTTTTTCATGAAGTAAGCATAGCTTTGATCGTTATCAGCAGGTAAACCATAATATTCATCTAAGTTTACTGCTTTAGCGTCAGTAAAGTCTAAATCAGAGTCACGGATAATTGAGTATAATTCCTCAGGTGTCGACCCTGTAGCTAGACCAAATGTGTTTGCGCCAGATTCTAAAGCTTTTGCGACTAAATCATAAGCGTATTGTGATGCTTCTAGAGATGTTTCAAATACAAAAATATTCATGTATATCCTCCTTGTTATTTGTACAATTTATTTTACTTTATAGCGTCTATATTATGCAAGTTCTTATTAGTATTTTACAGCAATGTGACAGAATAGTTTCTATTTATATTAAATTTATTATGATATGGCTACAAATGTATGTTAATCGCCTTCTTTAGTAAATATTATGATATATTTCTTTTAAGGAAAAATTAAACTAAAGGAGGCTCTTATGAATTGTAATAAGCGTAAGCAAAATTTCTTCTTGGGCTTAGTTGTTTTGTTGCTTTTAATTTTTATAAGTAGCCAAACATCTCAAGTTCAAGTAGCAGCCATTGATAACTCTTCAAACGAAGGAAGTTATTTAGAAGATGGTCGTGATGATTTTGAACAACCCATTGCAGATGGTGAAGAAGGGGAGTTACCACCTCCACCAGATCCACCTGAAAATATTGAATCTGAACCTGAAGAATCGAGCAGTGATGAATCAGAAACACCGCCAGAGTCATCAAATCCAGGTTCAAGCCAAGAAACAGGTTCAAGCCAAGAAAGCGGAGAAGAAGTAGGATCCTCTTCACAATCAAGTGGAGGAGATAATAGCTCAAGCAGTCGACCAGAATCCTCAACGATAGAAACACCTGGAGATATGGATTCTTCTGAAAGTGTGGATGAAACACCTGAAGGCGACGAATCAACTCAAGGAAACGAAGCAAACACGTTACCATTTGATACAGTTATGGCTTCAAACAGTAACAACTCAAATACTTCATTTCGTCAATTTGCTAATATAATGGTGGAATTTGGAAGAAGACAAAGATATTCTATACCGATGATTTCCAAAGCTTTAATTAGTGCGGACTTTGTTCCGGTGTATTGGTCAAGTTCATTCATGCCGTTGTCTTATATCTATGAGGTAATTTTTTTCAGATTACAAATTTAAATTATATCTAGAAGAATGTAAACATACACTGTTTGCATTCTTTTTTTGCATACAAATATGATACAATAAATGAGAATTTAACAACTTTTAGGAGGACTTTCAATTGATTAAAGCAATTATTTTAGATAAAGATGGAACATTAATAGAGTTAGGAAAGACTTGGGACCAACCAAGTGTCGATGTGACTAACTTATTATTAGATAAAACCGATTTGAATGATGAAGACAAAGAAGCATTCAGAAAGCATATGGGTGTGGAAGGTGATATGGTTGTGGCTAATTCAATTTATGCTGCGGGCAGTATCATTGACCAAGCTAGAGAATTTAGTAAGATTTTGGATATGCCGGTCTCTGAAATTGAAGAAATCTTAGAAGATACTTATTTAGACTATGTCAAAGGTCACGGTGAGCATGTATTGGTAATGGACGGCGCAATGAATGCACTGGAAGCCCTCAAAAATGATTATATATTAGCTGTTGTTACCAATGATAATCGCCGGATTGCTGAGGAGACGTTAAAGTTAGCAAACATTGATCAATACTTTGAATTTGTTGGCGGTGCCGATGACTTTGGACCAAAGCCAAACCCAACTGCTCTTCACGAAATTGCCAGACGATATGATATTCGTTTAGATGAGATGATTTATGTCGGCGACTCAACGGTTGATATGGAGTATGGAAAGCATACACATGCATCGATTGGTTTAGCTACTGAAGAAAGTCACCGTGAGCATCTTAAAGAAGCGGATTATATTATTAGCCACTTTGATGAATTGCTAGATACGTTAGATATTATTAATGCAGCTCAGTAAAAGACATTTAGAAAGGAATAAAGTAAATGAACAATAAAAAAAGTCTTAGCCTCCTTGTGTTGGCGCTTTTATTCGGTTTATCTTCACCTGTCATAACTACTTTTGCAGAAAATATCTCTCCCATCGAATCAGTTGAGTGGGGACAAGAGTCTACATCGGAAGCTCCAGCTGAAGAAGAAAGTCAAGAAAGTTCTGATGAATCGGTAGAGGAGACTTCAGAAGAAACATCAGAAGAGGCAACAGAGGATGCATCAACTGAAGAGAGTTCGGAAGTTGAAAGTATTGTAGAAACTGAGGAAGTACCAATGGAATCAGCTTTGGATACTTCTTCACCGCTTGCCTTTTTAGAAGGTGTGAGTCAATTAGAACAACGTTCAGTTGAATATGCTAGTTTTGTTGTTGTCGGTGAGGAAATGGATTTAATCTCTCAAAACTCATTAAAAGACGGGGATAAATATTATACCGCTCAATTAAGACCTCCTTATTTACCGAGTGCCATCTTCTCAAGAAGTGACCGTGAGTCCATTCAAGAAGCACATATTTCAGTGGATGATTTAATTCAATATGCTGCCGATGCTTTGAATACACAGCCTCAAATTTATGCTGGGACGGTCGTGGAAGATTTTTATGTCTTCACTCAAGAAAACTATGACGAACTTCAAGGGAAAGTTGTGCAATTGGATTCGACTGAAGGTGGTTTAAATAGTGCCAATTTAGAAATGTTTCGAGTGGAAGATTTCTTAACAGAAGTTGCGATCGAGTGGTTGGGTCATGAAGAAGTCATCAATGCGTTTGAAGCGAACGAGATGGGCGAGCAAGTCATGATTGCGGGTGACATTGGAGCACTTTACAATGAAATTGCGCAAGCGAAACAGGAAGAATACCCAGAGTTATCTGAGTTCTTCGATCGAGCGACAACGGCGATTGAAGGGACGATGAACGTCGACTACGAGAACGGTGTGTTCGGCATGGGACTTGTTGCGATGAATGATGAGGAGCAAATGACGGGTATTGAATTATACTTACTTGAAAGTGCGGGGACGATCATTGATTTCACAGATGAGATCGTTTATTCCTATGAAGAGTTCGCTGAATTTGTAGGCTTTGATGTTATTCAAGAAATCAATGAACTAGAAGCAACACTCACACCGGATTTGTTCGAGACAACTGAAGAATAGAGGTAAATTATGCAAGGTGTATGGAATGAATTAAAGAGACCGTGGTCTGATCAAGTAAAAGGGAGTTGGTGGAAAGCCCCGCTTTTGATTGCTGCCTACTTTTATGTACGGGTCTTAGCTGAGACATGGGTCATTCGGAGAGGTGCGCTAAATGCTGAAGTTGAATTAACTGTTGAAACTTTGACAGAAGGTAATTTACTTAATTTAATGACGCATGCACCGATGGAGTATTTTCTACAGACGCTTGGTCTAACAGTTTTAATCATTGTGACAGGCAAGCTTTTAGGCTTTAAATTTTTTGATTTTAAAACTTTTACTTGGCAAAATATTGCCACAGCACTGAAAATATATGTATTCATTTATTTACTTCAAGTGCTACTTAATATAATTACTATGATTGCGGCACCGGATTACGTCCAACCAGGAAACCAAACGGCGGTCGAGTCCTTAGTTCAAAATATGAGCCCAATTTTAATGTTTATTAATATCGTTATTTTAACGCCGATTACTGAGGAGTATATCTTAAGAGGATTAATCATGAAGTATACATTCTCTTTAATGCCAATCATTGGGGCATTTGTGGCTGCAGTCATCTTTACGATGTTACATGGTCCAGCTAACTGGATTGATTTCATGGTGTACTTTGTATTATCTGCAGGGTTTACTTTTGTTTATTTATATACGAGACGCCTTGAATATCCAATTCTTTTACATATCATTCAAAACTTCATTGGATTTATGTCAATACAAATGCTATAATTCTATGGTGATAACCAAATTATAATATTTGTAAAATGAGAGGTGACAATATGTCTCAATATGAATGCCTAAATGACGAAGCCATAGATTTGGAAATGGCTAACGTTAAAAATATAATTGACACTAATATAGTAGAAGGTAAAGCTGATATATTTAAAGTATTAGGTGATTTAAATCGAATTAAAATCGTAGAACTCCTAGCGCACTATAAGCAATTATGCGTGTATGAAATTTCACGATTTATCGATGCGTCAGTCGCAACGACGTCTCATCACTTAATTACATTACGTAACAGTGGTGTGATAACGTCAGAAAAACACGGTAAACGTGTTGTTTATGCCTTAGAAAATGAAGAAGTGATGTCTTTACTAGATGTAGCGAAAGATATTTCGATGATGACTGAAAAAGTTTAATAGGAAAATTATAAAAGACCGCAAAGAAAGTACTCTCGGTAACCGCAGGTGAGAAAACTTTAATTTGTGGTCTTTTTTTGTATAGAATGGTAGAAGTATTATTAAGGAGTGTGAATTATGACAAACGAAGAAAAATTTAACAGTGATCGATTTGAACAGCCAGGACCAAGTTATCAAGCTGTTACAACGGAAATAACAGAAGACAATGAACAACGTATTATTTTAACAGATGTTGTTTCTGAACAACCTGAAAAGAAAGAAAAGCATATTCCTGAATTTCAAGCAGAGTTAAAAACAAGAATTGTTGAAATGCCCGATGCGATTTATAAAGCATCTGGAGTGAAAATATTAGGAAAACGGATTAAATCACTTTTATTTACAACGGATGTAGCGATTATCAAAAACAGTAATGCTCAATCCGTGATTGCTGTCTATCCATTTACGCCACAATTAACTATTATGCAATCGATCGTTGACGTAGCTTCAGTGCCTGTTTTCCTTGGAGTGGGTGGTGGAACAACGACCGGTCAAAGAAGTGTAGACCTTGCCTTTCAAGCTGAGCAAATGGGAGCTTATGGTGTCATTGTCAATGCGCCGATGAAGAAAGAAGTGATTACAGAAATCAATAAACGCATTGATATTCCTGTGATTGCGACAATTGCGAGTGACAAAGATGATTATATTACGAAGCTAAACGCTGGAGCAGACATGCTGAACGTATCGGCAGGAGCCAATACAGCAGCCTTGGTTAAACAAATCCGTGATGAAGTGGGACCGATGGTGCCAATCATTGCGACCGGAGGGCCAACTGAGGAATCAATTGAAGAAACGATCGAAGCGGGTGCGAATGCTATTACCTTTACACCACCGACAAGTGCTGAAATATTTGCAGAAGTCATGGTTAATTATCGTTCGCAGTCTAACTAAATTACAAATCAGAATTATTACATTGAGCAGGGAGTTGAGAATCACTTAACCTTTTGGCTCTATTTTAATAGGCATTCTTATGAGTTTTCTATGATGTGTAACAGAAATTGTGAAAACTTTTTGCGATCAGCATCTGTAAAAGCTTTCGGTCCTTTTGTACGGATACCGCTTTGTCTTTCCATCGCACTAAAGTGGCGGCGATGTAAAAGCAGATCGATATTTTCTTGTGTATATTCGTAAGCTTTATGGTGAATGACGCGACATTTCTTAGGCAGTAATAATGAGGCAAGACCGTAATCTTGAGTCACGATGATGTCTCCTGGCTGAGCAAGTTGAACGATTTTAAAGTCAGCGCGGTCTGTACCAGTCTCAACATAGATGACTTTGACGAAATCTGGATAAGTGTCGAAGGTATAATGAGAAATGCTTGAGACGATAACTACTTCTAGTTGGAATTCTTCGGCTAGTTGGATGACTTCGTTTTTTACTGGACTAGCATCTGCATCGATAAGTATTTTCATAATGGGACTCCTTTCTTAAGTATATAGTTGAATTTCATATGAGTATTATGATAAATCAAGGACAAAAAGTCAAAAAAGCTAAAATAAGACTATAGTTTGATAGTCTTCTGGGCAAATATTTACTATAATAAATAGTAGTTAAAAATAAGTATTATGGAGGGGATGCAAAGAATGAAACCAGAGAAAAAGTCAACGCTAGAACGTGTGGGAGTTCTTGCAGTGGCATTTATTGTTCAAATTGTGTGGTTTGTCATCATTATGAACAATATCGTTTCTTATTCAGCTTATATTCAGTTTGCTTTCACTTTTGCATCAATTATCATGGTCTTGTATCTAGTGAATAAAGACGAGAGTCCAGCATATCGAATGAGTTGGATCATTGTCATTACTTTATTCCCGTTATTTGGTGGGATTTTATACTTAATGATAGGTAACAAGCGACCAATAATTTGGATGCGTCGAAGCGTGGATTTATTACAAAAGCTGCATTCAAAAGAAATGACATCGGTTCCATCAGCGCAAGAATATTTAGAAAAGAAAGATAAAAGACTTTCTGCTTTAAGTCATTATATAAGCGAGTATGCGCATATGCCGGTATACACCAATACAGATGTAACGTACTATCCAAATGGTGAAGCGATGATGTCACCATTATTATATGATTTAAAGAATGCTAAGAAGACGATATTTATTGAGTTTTTTATTGTCGAAACAGGTGTTATGTTTGATTCAATTTTTGAAGTGCTTAAGGAAAAGGCTAAGGAAGGTGTGGATGTTCGGTTCCTATATGATGATTTTGGATCAATTACACGCTTACCCAAAGACTTTGATGAGCAACTCGAAGAATTAGGAATTAAAGCCTTGAAATTTAATCCGGTAAAACCGTTAATTTCAATGGTATATAATACGCGTGACCACCGAAAGTTTGTCATTATTGATAGTGAGATTGGTTATACGGGTGGTTTAAATATTGCGGATGAATATATTAATGTGAAGGAACGCTTTGGTTATTGGAAAGATAATATGGTTCGAATTCAAGGTCCAGCGACATGGAATTTAACGAATTTATTCTTAAATATGTGGAATTCTTTCTATTATACGGACGAATCCTATGAGCCATTTCGAATTGATCATATTATGAATGAAACACGTGAAATACAAGAAGATGAAGCAGCAATGAATGAGATGGGCTTCGTTCAGCCTTTTGGAGATACGCCTTTGGATGTTGAACCCGTAGGGGAGAATGTCTACCGTGAAATTTTAAATAATGCCCAAGATTATGTGTATATTTATACACCGTATCTCGTCATTTCATATGAATTGCAAACAGCAATGCAATTAGCGGCTAAGCGCGGAGTAGATGTTCGCTTAATGACACCCGGCATTCCGGACAAAAAGATGGTATTTAGGTTGACGCGTTCATTTTACAGGCCGTTAATGAAAGCTGGGATTAAAATTTATGAATTTACCCCTGGTTTTTTACATGCAAAAACGTTTGTTTCAGATGACAAGGTAGCAACCGTCGGTACGATTAATTTGGATTACCGGTCACTTTATTTGCATTTTGAAACAAGCACGATGTTTTATTATCACCCAGTGATTGAAGATATTAGTAAAGATTTTCTAGATTCTCAAGCGAAATCTAGACGTATCCAGTTGAAAGATATTCAAGTGGGTCTCGTCGGTAGTGTTTGGGACGCAGTTCTTCGACTTATAGCACCATTTGTTTAAAAAAACCAAAAAAATGGAGGAACAATTATGAAATGGGAAGATTTACGTCGTAGTAAAAATGTTCAAGATCGTCGTGGTCAATCAGGTGGTTTAGGTCGTAACCGAGGGGGCTCACGCTCATCGATGGGTGGGGGATTATTAAATTTGTTGTTTCTAATACCCGGTAAAGGTAAGTGGGTTGTCCTTGCTGTCATTCTATTCTCCGTTTTAGGTGGAGGCGCCTTAGGTGGCTTAGGTGATTTGCTTGGTGGCAACAATATGACCAACCAACAAATGAAATTCAAGTGAACAATGAGGCGCAACAAAGTGAGACAGGCGTCACTGATGATGAGTTTAACTTTGTCTCTTCTGTATTAGCGAGTACAGAAGATTTTTGGAATGAGTCATTTTCCACTGAGAATATGACTTATGACGAGCCAGGTATGGTAATATATGAAGGTGGGACTGCAACGTCTGGTTGTGGTTTTGGAAGTTCTCAAGCAGGTCCGTTCTATTGCCCTGCCGATGCGAATGTCTATATTGATTTATCTTTCTGGCGTGATTTATCGCAACAATACGGGGCGCCAGGAGATTTTGCGATGGCCTATGTTGTTGCTCATGAGGTTGGTCATCATATCCAAAATGAAATTGGTGTGATGGATGAATATAACGAAGTGAGACAAACATTGTCAGAGACAGAAGCAAATGAACTAAATGTGCGTTTAGAATTACAAGCGGATTACTTTGCCGGAGTTTGGGCTAAATATGCTCAAGAAGAAGGCTTGTTAGAATCCGGGGATATTAATGAAGCCCTACAAGCAGCTTTTGCGGTTGGAGACGATACGATTCAAGAACGGGCAACCGGTCGGGTTGTACCAGATAGTTTCACTCACGGATCAGCAGAGCAACGTCAAGCTTGGTTTATGCGCGGCTTTGAATATGGAGATTTTGAACACGGAGATACATTTAATACGTATTTGGAGAATGAATAAAAAGTAAAAAATGAAGGTAGGTCTACTTGTTGTAATGAAATTTATATCAGAGTTTATCAAATCAGATGTTGGGAAAATATTATTATCGGTACTTGGGATGTTTTTAGTATTGGGTGTTTTATATAGTGCTTTCTATCCGTCAGAAGAAGAGAGATTACAAGCAGCCCAAGAAGATATTAGTATCTTGTTTGAGGATCAAAATAATCAAGTATTAAGATCCGATGTCACCCAAGAGGAGATTCAGCAAGCAGAAATATCTGCCAATAAGCTACCTTCAGACTCAAGAGAAGAATTAAATAATACAGTTGACGAAGCTCAAACGCAGTTTGAAGTCTTAGAAGCCTTATCACCGGTATTCGCAGGGAATCCTTTAATGGATGAAGTCCCTTTAGTTAGAGAAGGAGTTACGCCTGATTTAATTGCTCAAACTCAAAGTGCTTTACCAGATGAAGAGAATGAATATGTGGCTAAAGGCAATGATTTATTAAATCAAGCCCCTGGAAAATTACAAGAGATGGATGCATTAAGAAGTGAGCTGGAGAATTTTACAAGTATTGAAACAGTGACTCGTAGTAACTTATATGAAGTTGTTCAGTTAGCTAATGAGTTAACCGATAAAGCAGGTCACTTTACGGATCAGCCGTATATGGCGCAAACTTATGAGTCATATCATCTATCAATGGATAATTTAGTCGCGGCGATTATAAACGGGCATAGTTACGGAAATTATGAGCAGCCAACCTTGGATGCGATTTTCGCAAACCCAGTACTGAGTGAACGACTAAAAGGAACACCACTCAATCCGTCGCCTCAAATTGCTTTAACTTTCGATGATGGACCAAATATGGAATATACCCCGCAAATCTTAGAGATACTTGCAGAAAATGGTGTGAAAGCAACATTCTTCGTCTATGGGGCTTATGTTGATGATCATCCTGAGATGGCAAGACGCATAGTTGAAGAAGGACATATCATTGCGAACCATAGTTATTCACATCCTGATTTCAGCCAGATTTCGGATGAAGAAGTAATTCAGGAAATCGAATGGACGCAAGAATCAATTGTGGATGCAACGGGCGTTGCACCAACCTTATACCGAATGCCATTTGGTGCGGGAGGTCCTCGGGTTGTTCGTCTACTTTCAGATATGACGTCAATTATTTGGAATGTGGATTCCTTAGACTGGGAACTTCAAGATGCGGAGTTAATTTATCAGAATGTGATGGCGAATTTATCAAATGATATGCTCGTTCTGATGCATGATACAGCGCAATATACAGTTGATGCAGTGGCGCGCCTTGTCCCTGAATTAATTGAACAAGGGTATGAATTCGTGACACCGATGGAATTAGATTTCCAACATCGTTTCTTTGCGGAATAATCTATATATATTCTAAATGCAGCCGTTGTGAAAATACAACGGCTGCATTGATATAATAGACGAAAGCCTTTTAATAATCTATAATATTAAAGAGAAGATAAGTGAGAGGAGTGATAAGATGAAAGAACGTGACGTTCAAAAAGAACCATTAGATCAAGTAACCATTCAAGAGGATGAGTCAGTAAAAGTCTTTGAAGGGTTAAAAAATTCAGCTATTATGAGTAATCCGCAATTATTAGATATACTTGATTTAAATGCTGAGCAATTAACTTATTATTTAGAAGATGCGATCTTAGATAATCCTTTTATCGATTTAGAGTATAGTATTGAACAACAAATCCCAGCTTTTAAGCGTTTTGAAGGTACGAAACAAGCCGAAGAATTAAAAGAAAGTACCCAAAGTTTAGATACGTATTTGTTTGAGCAAATATTATTATATCGCCATACTGATATCCGTGATGCGATGGTTAAATCGATAGAATACTTAGATGAAAGAGGCTATTTACCTTATACAGTAGAAGAATTAGCTAAGAAAATTGATATGCCAGTGATCGTTACATTAGATGCGGTGACATTAATTAAGCAATTGGAACCTGCTGGTATTGGGGCTTATGATTTAAAAGAGTCGATGATGATACAAACGGAACAGGACTTACATGCACCAAATGTAGCATACTATTTATTAGAAGTGTTTTTCGAAGAGTTACGTGATAAAGATTACGCTGAGATTCAAGATCAGACGCAAATTTCTAATGAAGAGATTATGGAAAGTGTAAATTACTTCCATACATTGCGCACCAACCCAGCTGCTTTATTTAATCAAGTCGACAAGATTAACTTGATTCCGGATGTAACTGTTACGCCAGTCGGCGACGGCTTACAAATACGCTATAATCGTCAATACTATCCAAAAATTTCTTTTAACCAGACTTATTTTGATGAGATGGCAGCTAAAAAAGATGAAGAGTTAAATAATTATATTGAGCCGCATGAAGAAGGCTACCAACGCTTAGCAGATAACTTGCGTATCCGCGAACAACTAATTTTAGAAGTGGTCATGTGTATGGTTAAAGCCCACAAACGCTATTTCTTAGGGAAAGATGAATATAAGGCAACGTTATCGATGAAGGATATTGCGAAAGAAACCCGCTTACCTGAGCCGATTGTGTACCATATTGCATCGAATAAGAATATCGAATTTAACAAGCAAGTTTCAGCCTTTACAGACTTTATTAATACATCCCGTTCACTAACACGTGATGGACTGTCTGCAAATTATATTAAAGATACGATTAGCCAAATAATTGATGATTCTGATCGAGAGCTCACGGATGAAGAAATCGTAAGCATCTTACTCGAAGATAAAATCATAGTAGGCCAACAAATTGTTAAAAATTACCGTAAAAGTTTAGGTAAATAAACAAAAGCCCGTCACCTTTTTACAGTGTGACGGGCTTTTACTATGTCATAAATTATTATTCAGAATCTGAAGAAGTTTCGCCTTCAGAATCTGCGAGCGAGAAGATACTCGTTGTACTATTATTTAAATGATACGGCGTTAATGTATCAGCCTCTCCATCGTAATGAGCTAAGAGTACTAAACGGTTTTCTAATTGGCTGAGAGCTTCATTTAGGACTAAAATATCATGTTCCTCAATTAAATCCTCAGCTTCTTCATAAGGCATACCAACAACGATACGCGCGATATAATTTGTTTCGCCACCTAATTCAAGCGAAATTTGGTCCACGGTAATATCAAGGGGCTCGTAGACTTCATTTTCACTGAATGTTTCTTGAAGTGTTTCGATCGTTTCAGGATCTATTTTTTCATAATTCATTTCTTTTTCGTCTTCTGGCATCGCTTCTGTGTAGAACTCATCGATGGCTACACGTAAGTCACTAATGGGAATTGAATCAGGTAACGTTGTCGCAGGGTAGCGATCTTGTCCAATAACTGTTTCGTTAAAGACATTGTCAAAGGTATTATTCGCTGGCGTTGATTCAGTTGCCTCTTGAGCAACTTCCTCACTTTGACTTTCTGTTTGCGTTTCTTGATTTGGAGTCGTGACACTTTCAGGTTCACTCGTAAAGTAACTACACCCACTTAAAGTGAAAAGTAGAGTGAGTAGTAAAAGTTTCTTCATATATATTTCCTTTCGACATGCATATTCTTGTAAAATTGTATAAGCATTGTAACATGAATCTATAACAGAAAGATAACAAGTATATTGCAATACACGTTAAATAAGGGATAAATAAAGTATTATGAGACAATTCAAATATTTTTCTCATAGAATTGTAGCTTTTTTAATCAATAAGTTGTAGTATATGACTATGATTTTATTATTGGAAGGATGAGAGTTTTGACTAAGATAACACCAGAAACGATTAATTGGGTCGAGTTAGGCTTCGGATATATTGATACGGGAAAAAAATTCCGTGCATATTATAAAGATGGCGAGTGGTCTGAAGGACGTATTGAAACAGAAAAGAATGTCTTCATCTCTGAAGCATCAACAGCACTTCATTACGGACAACAAGCCTTTGAAGGAATGAAAGCTTACCGCACTAAAACAGGCGAAATTCAATTATTCCGTCCAGAATTAAATGCACAACGTTTAATAGATTCAGCTGAAAAATTACTAATGCCAGCGTATCCAGAAGAAGATTTTATTAACGCAATTCATGAAGTTGTACGTGCCAATGAAGAGTGGGTCCCTCCTTATGAAAGTGGAGCGACTTTATATATTCGTCCATTATTAATTGGAATCGGCGATACAGTTGGGGTTCAACCTGCAAAAGAATATTTATTCACTGTTTTTGTGACGCCTGTGGGACCGTATTTTAAAGGTGGAATGGCGCCGTCTAAATTCTTAGTGAGTGATTTTGACCGTGCGGCACCAAGAGGAACGGGAGCACAAAAAGTTGGTGGAAACTATGCAAGTAGTTACTTACCAGGAAAACTTGCGAAGGACCAAGGGTATAGTGACGCGATTTATTTAGATCCAGCGACTCATACGAAGATTGAAGAAGTTGGTTCTGCGAATTTCTTCGGTATTACAAAAGATAATAAATTTGTCACACCTAAATCGCCATCGATTCTACCAAGTATTACGAAACGTTCGTTAATTTGGTTAGCAGAAAACCGTTTAGACTTAGAAGTTGTCGAAGGCGATGTTTATGTGGATGAATTAGACCAGTTCAGTGAAACGGGAGCTATGGGTACAGCTGCGGTCATTGCGCCAATCAGTTCAATTACGCATGGTGATAAAGAGTATACTTATACAGACGGTGTTAAAGTAGGGGAAATTACCCAACAACTTTATGCTGAATTAGTAGGAATTCAAAAGGGTGACGTTGAAGCACCTGAAGGCTGGGTTCAAACCGTCGATGTAACTAAATAAGTTTATTAAAGCTGCACTATCGTTTGATAGTGTAGTTTTTTTATTAAAGTATAATTATTTATTAAATATAACGGTTATATATTGAACCCCTTAAAAATGATTGGTAATATACTAAACAGTCAAATTTCAAGGGAGGGAATATCGATCGTTACTATTGTTAATTTTATTTGGTTTATTATAAAAAGCGTGGGCAAGTTTCTTTTAACCGTTGTTTCATTAGCTGCCCTAGCTGTGATTGGAATTAACTTGTTTGTTATTCTCTCAACAAGTTCGAATATCGTCGATGCGAACGAAATAAATCAAACTATGAATGATGATGTGCCAATCCTTGTACTTGGAGCGGGCGTTGTAAATAATGAATACCCGAGTCAAATATTAGCGAATCGTTTAGATAAAGCATATGAAATTCATTTGGAGAATCCAGATAATCCGCTGATTATGAGTGGAGATCATGCGGACCAATACTACAATGAGGTCGGCGTTATGAAACAATATCTAGTCGACAAAGGGGTGCCAAGTGAGCAAATTTATTTAGATCATGCAGGTTATTCCACACATGCAAGTTTATACCGATTAAAAGAAGTGATTGGTGTGGATCAAGTTGTGATTGTCACTCAAGGTTACCACCTTCCGCGAGCTCTACTACTTGCTAAAGGCTTAGGCTGTGAGGCGCTTGGGGTAGCTGCTGAAGAAGTAAATTCTACTCGCTTTGAACGCGAATTTAGAGAGGTATTTGCTAGGTTGAAGGATTTTGGGATTGTTTACCTAGGATATGAAGATGATCAACCGGAGATGAATCTCGGCTTTAGTCTCGAACACTCAGGTGATTTAACCGACAGCAAAGAAGAATTAAATTAAAATGAGAATTCAATTAAAAATAAATTGACTTGAGTCACATAATAGCGTAATATGAATTTAACAATTTATCTTATACCATCTTGGTTAGCGACAACAAGAATAAACGGTGCATAAATTGATTCAACGACATCACTTGAAAGTCCGTTTAGTTAAATCTGAACGGGCTTTTTTAGATTAAAAGGAGAGATTCATTTGACAAAAATCATCGCATTTGGTGTGACACCAGAAGAAGCAGAGGTAATGGAGCAATGGTCGAAGGCGCATTCGATTCATGTCGAAATGACACCAGAATATATAACGCCAGAGACAGTTCACTTAGCAGAAGGCTTTGATGGGATAACGAATATGCAAGTTTCCGATATTGTAGAGCCTGTCTACTCGAAGCTCAAAGAGTTGGGGATTCCAGTTATTGCTCAAAGAAGCGCCGGCTATGAAATGTATGATTTAAAAGCAGCGAGTGACAATGATGTCATCATTACAAATGTCCCAAGTTACTCTCCAGAATCAATCGCAGAGTTTGCCGTCTACGCTGCCATGCGTCTGATTCGAAACAGTGATGAAATCGACCAAAGGGTGGCGTCACAAAACTTCACCTGGGAGCCAAGCATTCGAAGTCATTCGATTCAAAGCTTAAAAGTAGCTGTTATCGGTGTCGGTCGAATTGGATCAAGAGTCGCAAAAATATATAAACATGGCTTTGGCGCTGAAGTGGTTGGGTATGATATTGTCGAACACGAAGAGTTCAAAGAGCATGTAGTTTATCAACCTGACTTGCAAACAGCGATCAAAGATGCTGATATTGTGACCATCCACATGCCATTGACTGAAGACAATTATCACCAGTTTAACCATGATTTATTCAATCAGATGAAGCCGGGCACAACGTTAATTAATGCAGCCCGCGGTAAGATTGTGAAGACTCAAGACTTAATTGAAGCGATTGATCGTGGACAAATTAAAAATGCTGCCTTAGATGTCTATGAAGATGAAGGGCCTTTTATTCCAAAAAATTGGGAAGGCCAGGTAATTGAAGATGAAGTCTTCCTTCAAATTCTTAATCATCCAAACATTCATTATACGCCACATATTGCTTATTACACAGATATTGCTGTTCAAAACTTAGTTGAAGGTGGATTAAACTCAGCTTTAGAAGTAATTAAAACGGGGACAGATGAGCATCGTGTGAATTAAATGATAAAAAGATTAAAAATAATATAGAATATGTGTTGACTTTTAATAATGAGTCAGTTATATTAGATACAACAAAAACGTACTGAAAGGAACATTCTCGATGACTAAACATCTTTGCATACAATTATCAGCATATTTTTACAGCTACTTTAGATAGTGTTTGTATCTGACAACGATAGATACAAACCGTAAACGATAACGTTTGTATCTATGAGGAGCTGTCAATTATGATGCCCGCATAGATAACTAATCGAAAGATTAAAATCTAAAGCGGGTGTATCAAAGAGGTTCACCTATATAGAGGATAAGAGAAGTTCTTTACCCCTGTTAGATTTTAATCAAATCTGACAGGGGTTTTTTGTTCGCCAATTGTAAAATTAAGCTAGACAACTAAAACAGCCATTTGTGGTACACTCAACTTGTAATTCCGACCAAAGAATACAAAGGAGTGACCACAAATGACCTACACCCATCTTACCACGGATGAACT
>NZ_JBGQQZ010000017.1:0-38215 GCF_045528575.1 Ruoffia sp. FAM 24228 | reverse complement strand
TTACACCGCACCCCCTTGTGCATTTCCTCCATGATGTCATCTTGAAGTTGAACATGTTTATCTTTAATATTTAGTAAGTCTGCGATATAATTCATATGAGCCAAGTGAATTCTCCTTTTAGTAATGTGTGGTAACTTTATTATATAGGAATTCACTGGCTTTTTGTGTACATACAAAAAAAGGTGTCAGTGAGATTTCTCTCACCAACACCAAAAATTCAAGAACCCATGTTCGCAGGCTCTTCTTTGTCCCCTGTAACCTTCATATAGTTGAGGCTTAAAATTTCAAAGTTTTTCGTGTAATATGGTTCCTGCGTAGATATTCTCCTTATGTTTTTGGATGGTACTTTAAATATAACGAATATCTGCGTCTTTTAGAAGACACAAAAATAGGGTTGATGACATTTCATTTTTTGTCATCAGCCCTTTTTTAGTTCAAAATTATTTAATCTCAGATGAGGTGTCTCCAATTGATTCGTCAGACTCTTTTTTCATTTTTTCTCTTTCAAAATAAACTAAACCAACGCCTATACCGATTAATATTAACACGCCTAAGACATTCCAAACGGTAAATAATGGGATATTAAACTGCATACTGATGACTAAATTAATTATAATCACAACCGGTACTAAACCAAAGGCTGCAACTGCTAAGAAACGCCATGAAGATAGATGCATTCTTTTATAAATAAAGTATAACGCCCAAAGATAGATTAGAGAGACGAGAGTAATTGGAATAGCTACATTCACCAGTATATTATTCGCACTGATCACTAAGTTTAATAAGAATAAATATGGAATAATCAACACACTAAAAGCGATTAAACTAGACATGATTGGGGTGGTTAAACGGAAGAATAAAGGAAGTATAATTCCCCAAGCAAAAACTATTGAAACCGATGCAATACCTGACCAAGTAATCGTGTTAACACTAAGAAAATCAATGATTAAACATGCCACGATAACAAATGCTAAGACTCCGGTAATCGCGATTAACCACTCCCTTCGAGTGTGTTTAAACTGTTCACTCATATTATTATTCGCATACTCTAAGACGTTTTGAGTGACATCATGTTCTGAAGGTGCTGATTCATCGAGTGAATAACGTTCGCCACGTAATAATTCATTGACTGTGACGCCATAGAAATCTGCTACTGGCTGAACTTGGTCCATCTCTGGTAATTTACTACCATCTTCCCATTTGACTAAATCTTCTTCACTCACATTAATTGCTTCTGCCACTTCAGTGGTCGACAATCCTTTGTCCCGACGTAATTCCAGTAAAAAATTTCCCATTCTTTCTCGTTCAAGCATTGTATATGTCTCCCTTCCTTACCTTAGTCAATAACTTCTGTATGAAAGCAACGTGTCATATGCTCTAGCATCACTTCGCCTAAATCAGTGAATGTTGCTACACCGCGGCGATGTGTCAGTGTTTTAAAGCCTTCAGCATCTGCTCCTCCAATTGTTTGGAATACACAAATATCAGTCGTAACTCCGACTACATGTACCGTATCAACATCTAAATTACGCAAGGTTTCTGCTAATTCCGTTTCAAAAAATGAATTATAATTTTGTTTAGGAAAGTAATGAACATTCTTATGTTCTTGATTCGCCTGGAACCAATCTTTTAACTCTCCATACAATTCCTGTCCCGATGTATTTACCACATTATGCACTGGCCACAGGTCAAAGTGAGGATCATTTGGTTCGTGAGCATCCATCGCAACTACAACTTGTTTGTTAGCGCTTAAAAAATCATCCGCTAAGTTTCTGATATAAGGTACAATTTCTTGACCTGGCTTCCCTACAGTCAATCCTCCGTCATCAGCAACAAAATCATAACTCATATCTACAATTATTAAGGCCTCTTTAGTCATATTATACGGCTCCTTTGCTTTTTCTTTATTATCCCATACTCCAGGTTAAATTTAAAAGTATATATCCTTTCATACCAATAATTGTACGATATATTTTTTGTACTTAACGAAAAATTATATTTTGTATTTTCAATATTTTTTCTCACATGGTAACATAGAGTTAACTAGTAAGTTTGTTGCCATTTATAATAAATAGGAGGTTTCTATGCGACTTAAAACTCTTTATAATGACTCTCTTCCACGGATGCTGATACTTTTTACATTTTTTATTTTTGTCATGACGCCTGCGACTATTTTCGCTGAAAACAATGATGACACCGAAAATATTGACATTCGACTTTATCAGGATAGTACGACTACAGTTTATGATTTTGTCTTACCTGATTCAGAATTTATCGCACGCAATTTTAATCATACAGATCCAGAAATACAAACTCAGTATGATGCTGCTGTTCAAAAGTTAAAATCGATGCATAATTTCTCTTTTGAGGATCCTCTTTTTATCTTAAACCCTTACGGTACAGTCACAAATGGTCTATATATTAATTTTAATCATCATAATGACGACGCTACAGTTAATTATACAATTACAACTGAAGGTCATAAGAATGACCACATTTTCCAAAGAACTTTAAAAAATGCGAGTGAAGATTCTGAATCGTTCGAATCACAGATTATTGGACTCGTCCCTGGTGAAGAGAATCATATTGAATTAGAATGGGTGGATGATTCTAACGAAGTGATTGATACATTATCTTTTAACATTCAGATGCCTAAAACATCTTCTTTCTATCCAAGTTACTTATCAACTCAAGATGGGGACAGCACAAGACAATTATCTGATGGACTATTCTATTTAGTAGGCACTTCACAATTTAATGGCTTTACCTATTTCTTTGATAATGACGGCGTTCTTAGAGCTGAAATTGACACAAATTCATACCGCTTTGATAATTTATTATTCCACGAGGATTATATTATTATGGCAAATACGAGTACACAACTTATTGCCATGAATTCTTTGGGTCAAATTACACAGTACTATGATATGCCTGGCTATAACATGCATCATGATTTCATTATAGGACAAGAGGATGAAGTGTTGATACTTGCCTCTTTAAACGATAGAAAGTCGATTCGTCGAGAAGATATTATCTTATCGCTTGATTTGAATTCAGGTCAGATCAAAGAGTTACTAGATTTAAAAGATGTGTTTGGTGACTATATGCAAGTGACGACCCCTTCATATAATCAAGATGGTGATGCCACAGATTTAGATTGGATCCACATTAATTCGATAGAGAAAGTCGACGAAGACGCTGTTCTGTTAAGTTCTCGTGAGACTTCAACAATCATTAAAGTTAGCAATCTTTATACAGATCCAAAAGTAGATTATCTCATTGGTCCAGAACCAGTTTGGACGGGAACTGACTACAGCAATTTACTATTATCACAAAAAGGAACATTCCCGCTTCACGGTGGCCAGCATTCACTGAATCTTTCTAGAACATCAATTCAAAGTGATGGCGAATATTATGTTACATTCTTTAATAATAATTATTGGCGTTATTTAACACGTCCTGATTATATGGGTCACATTGAAGAGCACAATAGTCGCAACTTCGAGCCTAACCCTGATGATCTTTCTTATATGTATAAATATTTAATCGATGAAAGTGAAGGAACCTTTGAACTTATTCAATCATTCCCTGTTCCTTATTCGTCAATTGTAAGTAACGTTGATCCCTTACCAAATGGGAACTATGCTATTAACAGTGGTAAAGATAACGTGTTTAGCGAGTACGATTCAAAAGGCAACTTAATTCGTTCATATCATTATGTGAGCGGAAACTTTGCGTATAGAGCATTTAAAGACAACTTTACTGACTTCTGGTTTCAATAAAATAAACGGTCTCCTTTTCAAATGGGAGACCGTTTTTGTTTGCTTTTATTTAAAGTCTTTAGCTAATTCTACGAATTCCTTCAGTATTCCAACACGCATAGAAGCATCCGGATTAACCGTTTGACAGGCAGCTAAGTCTGCTTTAATCGTCATTAACATCCCAGCTTGGTTAAAAGTGAGTCCCGCTTCTTTCATTAAGAATTCTACCATATGGTCATTTGCTATTACAATGGCTTCATCAGTAGTTTTACCATAACCATATGTGTAAAAGGCTTCATCAGTTTCAACTAGTGGAACTGAATGTGGGTAATCCTTCATGACTTCAACAGTGACATGCGCTTCACCGCCTGCTTCAACGCCACAACCCCAAACTTCACCATCACCCATAGAGGCATGCATATCACCAATCGCAAGTAAGGCTCCTTCTGTATAAACTGGTAAATACACTACTGACCCTTCTGCAATCATCGTATTATCCATATTCCCACCATGAGGTCCTGGTGTCCCTGTTGTAATGCCTTCATCAGCATTAGCTGTTCCAATCACACCGATCATTTTATTTAGTGGGAATTCAACACTTTGAAATTCAAAAGTACCTTTATCTTCATGTATTGGACAAATCACTGTTTGTTCTTCCTCAATTCCCTTGCTGAACAGTTTATTTAGTCCAGGTGCTGAAACAACGACACCATAATCATTCAACTTAATCGCATTAATCGTTACTTTTAGTACATCCCCTGGCTGTGCTCCTTCAATGTATAACGGACCCGTTGCAGGGTTTACTTTATTAAAGTCAATTTCACTAATAACATCTGCTTCTGTTTTAATTGTATCTGAGAAGCAATCCTTCGTTTCGAATATCACTTGGTCTTCGCTTTTAATAGTTCCAACGGCTTGATTCTCTTTATCCATACTATAAATTACATTGTCTTTTGAAATTCTCATATTTATCCACCTTTCAAAATCATTATTATCCATATCATAGCAGACTCTAATCAAAATGACAGAAAAGACCCTGCGGTGACAGTGAATAATCATTAACCACCCTATTTTACCACTTTAAACACCTTTACTCTTGAATAATTCAATATTTTAATCAAATAATTTACTTTTTACCATTGCCTTTAAACGATTTATGGCTTAATCTTAAGTATATAAGAATATCACTAAGGAGAGAAAATCATGAGTGAATTAATCACTGTCAAACAATTAGCAGATAAGTTGGGTGTTCCTAAAAGTAAAGTATCCTACCAAAGTCGGAAACTAGATGATAGTCTCATTCTTCAACAAAATGGCACTAATTACTTAACTGAACGTGCACAGTTATTAATTACTCAAGCTATACACGACTTGATGAATCCGCCTACGGCTGAAGATGTCGAAAAAAAAGCTGCTGAAGAAGTAAATATTGATACAGAAACTGTTGAATCGAATGAATCTGAACAAACTGAACAGGCTGATCAAACTAATTCTAAGCAGTCTGAGCAAACCGACGAAACTAACCCAGAAACAGAAGAAGACGAAGAACAAGACTCTTTATCTAAAGAAACGAGTCAAGAAATGTTGGATTTACTATATGAGTGGATTGATAATCTAGACGATCAAATTGAAGTAAACCAAGAGCAATTAGAAGTGTATCATGATCAATTAAGAGCTAAAGATGAGCAAATTGATAAATTAACGCAATTATTAAATCAATCTCAACAGTTACAGTTACAACAGCAACAGCAGCAATTAAAACTTGTTGAAGACATTGAGTTTGAAAAGAGCTTGACTTGGTGGCAAAAACTTTTTGGCAAGAAATAACCCCTGTACAAAGTGTTTAAACACTTTATACAGGCACTTATATTCATTATTCTGTAAAATAAGCCCTGACTTCCAAGGAAATCAGGGCTTATTTTTTGTTATGCAATTTTATCCGACTAATTTACCATCATTCACTAACTCAGCTGCTCCTAAAACTGCTGCATCATTACCTAATGATGCAATAACTATTTCAGTCTTTCCTTTAAGTGCTGGGAAGATATAGTTATCGCAATGTCTTGCGACTAATTCACGTAGATACTCTCCCGCTTGCGCTACCCCTCCACCTAAAACAATTTTAGATGGGTTTAACATGTTCACAATATGTGAACAACCTAAGCCGAGGTACTCACCAAACTGTTCAATTACATGTTTAGCAAACACATCATGTTGTTCTGAGGCTTCAAAGATATCTTTGGCACTCAGTTCATCGCCATTATCGATACGTTGTTTGATTCCAGAGTCTCCACTATATTCTTCAGAATACTCTCGTGTTAGATTCATTAAACCAGTAGCTGAAGCTAATGCTTCTAAACAGCCAATTTTTCCACAAGTACAAGCAATACCACTATCTTTATCAATCGTCATGTGGCCAATTTCACCTGCTGCTCCTGAATTTCCGTGAACGATTTGACTATCAACAATAATACCGCCACCTACACCTGTTCCTAAAGTTACCATCACAACATCGGAAGCATTATCTCCTGATCCATGACGTTGTTCACCTAAAGCAGCAATATTAGCATCATTATCCAAGTAGAATGGTAATTTAAAGGCTTCGATAAATTGTTCTCCGACATTTTGAGTCTCCACCCAGTTTAAATTATACGCGCCTGTTACTGTTAAATCGATATGATTAACCGTTCCAGGACTTCCCATACCAATACCTAAAAAGTCTTCTGTTGTTAATTGATATAAATCCATTCTTTCTTGTATTGATTCAATCAGATTCGGAACAATTGCCTTCCCACCATTTAAAACCACTGTATTTACCGACCATTTTTGGAGTATTTCTCCATTTGTCGATACAATAGCTAATTTTGCTGATGTACCCCCTAAGTCAATTGCGATAATTTTATCTTTCGTCGTCATCATTACTCCTCCATCTTTAACTGATATATTTCACTCACTAAATAATTCTCTAGAATGATAATGCTTACTTTATTATTGTATCAAAATTTCCTTGAATAACCACTCTATAGAAAAGAATAATTACTTTTTTTTTCAAAATTAGTCTTTGCCAACTAAAATGCTCCAATGATAACTGACGCAATCACATTTAATACACCTGCAAGTAACATGACTTTTACTGGATCTACTCTCCATTTCATAAGTAAGAAAAGACAGATTCCGAAGATGATAACCGCTGTGATCTTAATCGTCTCAATGCCCATCACTTCAGTTCCCCAAAAAGATGTCACTAAAATTGAAACACCTGCCGTTGCAATCATAGCGACGACTGCGGGACGAAGTGCTCTAAGCACATATTGTAAAACATCCATCTGACGGTATTTCATATATAAAAAAGCCAAAATCGTCACCAATATAACTGAGGGAAAAACTGAACCAAGTGTCGCAGCAACTGCCCCAAAGACACCCGCAATTTGAGTTCCCACAAAGGTAGCTGAGTTAATCGCAATCGGTCCCGGCGTCATCTGAGAAATGGTAATTAAATCTGTGAATTCTTGTAAAGTCAGCCATTGATGTGAGTCAACAATTTCTGCTTGAATTAAAGGTAAAGCCGCGTATCCTCCTCCAAAACTGAAAGCACCCACTTTTAAAAAGCTGACAAATAATTGCCAATAAATCATTGAGTCATACCTCCTTTATTGCGGTTAAAGAAAAATTGAATTAATCCAATACTAGCTGCCACTAGAATAATTAACATCACATTGACATTGAAAATATAATTAGCAATAAAGGCGATAAACATCGTTGCAATAAGGAGTGGACTTTTTGCGTTGGTCACTTGTTGCCCCATTCCAATCACCACAGCTGTGATTACGGCACCAACACCCGCTTGCATCCCCTCAAGCATTAAAGCGATGAAAGTATTTTCCCGGAAAGCATCATAAAATAATGCAATGAGAGATATAATCGCGAATGGAGGAATGATCGTTGCGATTACAGCGGTTAATACTCCAAGCATCCCAGCTAATTTATAACCAACAACGATGGCTCCATTCACGGCAATCGCACCTGGAGCTGATTGTGCAATCGCGACTAAATCTAACATCTCATCTTCATCGATCCAGCCATAATCATCTACAAACCTTTTTTTCATTAGAGTGATAATGACATAGCCACCCCCAAAGGTAAAGCCACTTAACATTAAGGTTGATAAGAATAATTGCTTTAATATTTGCCCTTTTGATTGATTTTCATTTATCTTCATATAATTCTCCTTCAATCATCTTTGTAGTTATCATATTAGCTTAAACAGAATAAAATGTGAATTAAATGATTTTAGACAACAAAAAGCTAAAGTGAATATATCACTCTAGCTTTAGTTTATTCTTAGTATGCTGGGTTGAATGAAACGTGAACATGGTCATAATGGTTGGCAGTGATACTTCCACGGTCTTCCATCGCTGTCCATTGTTGGTTCCAATCTCCATAAATTTGTTGTTCCCAAATAACGTATGAGATATCATTTTCTGCCATACTATTGATTGAGTAATTAGCAATGTCATCTCCCACTTGAGATCCAACAGGTACCATAAAGTCAACGGCTAATCCTGCACCGTGATCTTGTGCGTCACCTGGACGGTAAAGGCTGAATGAATCAGTACCATAGATTGCTGCAACTTCTTCTTTATAAGTTGCTACATGTGGTTGTAAGCCAGCGTTTTCAGGGTTAGCTGCCGGGTCTGTTGCTGGTTCTTCATAAACAGGCTCCTCGTAAACAGGCTCTTCATAGACTGGTTCTTCAGGTTCTTCGTATACTGGTTCGTCAACTACTGGTGTTTCTTCTTCTACTGGTTCCCAAGCTTGACTGTTTTCGTCAACAGTTAAATCAGTTTCGTAAGTTGGCTCTTCATAAACAGGTGCCTCAACTGGGACTTCCTCTACAGGAGCCGCTTCGATAGGCGTTTCCTCAATTGGAGCTTCTTCTACTGGTACTTCTTCTACTGGTACTTCTCCGTAAACAGGTTCTTCGTAAACAGGTTCTTCGTAAACAGGTGCCGTTTCAGCTGGAACTTCTGTCGCTGGTGCTTCTGTATAAGCGGCCGCTTCGACAACTGGAGCTTCTTCAACAACTTCTGTTTCAACAGGTGCTTCTTCAACCAGCGCTTCTACCGCTGGCTCTTCTTCTACCCATGCTGGAACTTCTTCAATAATTGTATTTGATGGTGCAGCACCACCTGCTGATGATTCCGTTTCTGTTTCTGAAACTGTTTCTTCAGGAACAATAACTTCTTCAACAACTTCTGTTTCTGTTTCAGCTTCAGGCATTGCTTCTGGAGCAACTTCTTCTACTTCTGGAATATCTGATAAGTTGACTGGAATACTTACTTCTAAAGTATCTCCATTTGGTGCATCAACTGTTAAGTTGCTTGCGCGGTCATTCGCATCATATTGAGCTGTTAAAACTGTCTCAGGGAAGATTAAGTCAACATCTTCAATATTATTAATTTCTGCTAAATAACGTGATTCAATATTCATCGCTTCAGAAATGACACTCAATGTATCTCCGTATTTTACTGTATAAGATAATTCATTTTCTTCAGTCACAACGATTTCTTCAAGCACTTCTTCTAACTGGCGAGCTTGCCATGTAATATCTGAATCAATCGCCATTGCGATTGGGCCATGTGACATCAATGCTAAGATTGATGATCCAAGCCATAATTTCTTTTTAAAGTTCATATATAAGTTCACCTTTTTTTAATTTATTTTTTTGACATGAACTACTTTAGCATAGTCAATTCTGGAAGCCAATGACATTTCAGCCATTTAAATGAACTGTATTTTGTCTGTAACATAACATTTGCGTGTACATTTGATTGTAACAATTGACCCTATTCTAATAGCTTTTTGTTTGCATACGTTTGCAACCAACCTTACACTGTTGTACAATACTCCATAGATTACAACATTAAAAATACGGGGAGCTTTTGAAAGTAGAGCTGAGAGGAATGTAATATTCGACCCGCTGAACCTGGCTGCTTGCAGTGTAGGGATCATAATTTGCCTTAAAAGCGATTGGCGGAGATGACCTATACTGGATATCTCTGCCTTTTTGTCTATTTAAATAAATTTAGAGGAGTGAGAATTTGAAAACATTAAAAACACAAAAACTTGTCTTAGCTGGTATCCTATCTGGACTAGCCGTCATTGGAAGCTTAATTTCTTTCCCAATTCTAGGCTCGCGAGCGTCACCGATTCAACATATTATTAATATGATTTGCGCAGTGCTTTTAGGACCTAGTTATGGCGTTGCTGTCGCTTTTATTGCTAGTCTATTACGAAATTTATTCGGTTTAGGTACGATTATGGCCTTTCCCGGAAGCATGATTGGTGCCTTTTTATGTGGCATCATCTTTAGCAAAACAAAGAATCTTTTTCTCACTAGCCTGGGTGAAATAGTTGGAACCGGAATTCTAGGTGGGCTTGTCGCATGGCCACTCGCGATTTTATTTTTAGGAGAAAGTGTTGGAACGCTAGCCTTTTACGCTTACGTAATTCCTTTTCTTATTTCCACGATTACTGGAACAATCATTGCCGTTGGAATTATTAACATACTTAAACGAAATAATCGCCTCACCTGGCTAGAAAGAAGTGACCGATCAAATGATAGAGATTAATCATTTATGGGGAAAAGTTCGAGAAGCCCATCCACTTGTGCATACGATTAGTAATCTAGTTAGTGCCAATGACTGTGCTAACTTACTCCTTGCTGTGGGGGCAAGCCCAATCATGGCGAGCGCCATCCAAGAGATGGAAGATATTACCCGAATTAGTCAAGCAACAGTTTTAAACTTAGGCACACCCAATGATTCAAAATACGCTACTTGTACCAAAGCCGGCGTATATGCAAATAAATATGCCCATCCTGTGATTGTCGATCCCGTCGGCATTGGGGCGAGCCTTTATCGAAAAGAAAAAGTCACACAACTTTTAAAAGAAGTTCAACCAACCATTATTAGAGCCAATGTTGGAGAAGTCCAAAGTTTGTTAGGGTCTAAAAGCCAAGCACGAGGCGTTGATAGTTTCGCTCAATCCCATTCTGATGATGGACAATCAGATGCCGTCGTCTTAGCCCAACAGTTGGATTGTGTTGTCTTGATGACTGGAAAAGATGACTTTGTTACCAACGGTACTCACTCTTACTTAATCGAAGGAGGTAGCTCAATTCTCACCAAAGTTACCGGAACAGGTGATATGCTTTCTGTCCTATGTGGCGCTCTATCCGATGTGACTGACCCGCTAACAGCTGCGCTTAGCGCTTCCTATAGTTGGAAAGTCATAGGTAAACTGGTTAAAGAAAGTTCCGCAGGTTTGGGTCAAGCACACAGACAACTCTTCGATTATGCTAGTCAAATTGAACAAATTACCAAAATTCAACATACCGTGACGATTCACGAATCAGGAGGCCGTAAACATGTCAATTAAACCTGAACAACTCACCTTATATGCCATTACAGACCGAACTTGGTTAAATGGTGCTACCTTAGAAGACCATGTCAAAGAAGCTCTCGAGGGGGGCGCAACGATTTTACAGCTTCGAGAAAAGACTCTTTCTGAAGCAGAGTTTCTTGAACAAGCTAAACGATTAAAACCTTTATGTCAGTCTTACAATGTCCCATTAATTATCAATGATCGCGTGGATATTGCCCTTGAAGCTGATGCTGATGGCGTTCACGTAGGTCAAAACGATATGCAAGCCAGTCAAGTCCGCGAAAAATTAGGCCCAAATAAGTTACTCGGTGTATCTTGCCGAACGGTTGAACATGCTTTAGCCGCTCAAGAGCATGGTGCTGATTACATCGGCGTTGGAGCTATGTTTCCCACTCAAACAAAGACTGATACTGAGCCCGTTTCAATTGAAACACTTAAAGCCATTTGTCAATCAGTAAACATTCCCGTTGTTGCTATTGGTGGCGTTACATTATCGAATGTTTCTCAGTTACAAGATACTGATATTGCAGGTATTGTCGCCATCAGTGCGATTTTTGCTCAAGATGATATTCAAGAAGCGGCACACAATTTAAAAGAAGCAGTTTCAAACTTACTTTAAGGAGGTAACATGTATGAAAACTGTATTAACCATTGCCGGAAGCGATTCGAGTGGAGGCGCTGGCATTCAAGCAGACTTAAAGACGATGATTAGTCATGGGGTTTATGGCATGAGTGCGATTACTGCTTTAACTGCTCAAAATACTTTAGGTGTCACTGATGTCTTAGAATCAACGCCCGAATTTTTAGCTGCCCAGCTTGATGCTGTGTTCACAGATATTTACCCCGATGCGGTTAAAATTGGAATGGTCTCAAGTGCGCCGTTAATTAAAGTCATTGCGGATAAATTAAATGAGTACGACGTGCCTTTAGTCGTAGTAGATCCTGTCATGGTGGCAACCAGTGGTTCTACTTTGATGGAATCCGACGCTACCGAGACGTTGAAACAAGAATTACTCCCTATCGCGACTGTTCTCACACCAAATATCGCGGAAGCTGAAGCATTATCTGGCCTTAAAATTAAAACCCATGACGACATGGTCGCAGCTGCAAAACATATTGGCGATACTTATCATTGTGCTGTCCTTTGTAAAGGTGGACACCGTCAAACGGATGCCAATGATGTTCTATATCATGAAGGAAAGGTTCATTGGTTCGAGAGCGAACGCGTGGATAATCCAAATGCCCATGGAACAGGTTGTACTCTAGCAAGTGCTATCGCCTCTAACTTAGCGAAAGATTTTGATTTAATTACTTCTATTGAACGCTCAAAAGCCTATTTAACGGATGCATTAAGAGCAGGACTTGATTTAGGTAAAGGGTCTGGGCCTTTAGACCACGGCTTTGATATCCATTCTAAATACAGTGAGATGAATAATCATGACCATATATAAGATGAAATTAAACTCAGAACCTTTTGATATGATTAAACAGGGACAAAAAACGATTGAACTCCGTCTAAATGATGAAAAGCGTCGCTAAGTTCAAGTTGGTGCTCAAGTTGTATTTGAGCACTTAAATGATTTAACACAAACAATTCAGGAGGATGTAATTGCTTTACATCCGTTCCCTTCTTTCGTGGAACTATATCAGGCTCTTCCTTTACTAAAATGTGGCTATACTTCTAATAATGTGGAGGCTGCTTCTCCAGAAGATATGGAAGCTCATTATTCATTAGAGCAACAAGCGCACTATGGTGTTCTTGGGATTGAAATTAGTTTGCCTGATCATTTTTCTTAACCTTGCTCAGCTTCTATATATTTTCTGTTATAATATCTAAACAAAGGAGTTGTTTGCTTTTCCATGTTAACGATCATTATTTTAATTTTAATCGCCCTCTTGGGCTACACCCTTTTTCATCAATTCAATGCTTTTCGCCAGATACAAATTCGCGAGAATCATCAGCGATTATTTTATGCAACGCCTGTGATTATTGCGATTGTATTTCTAGAGGTTGGATTCGAATTTGGTGAGACTTTTATTCAATACGGCTTACTTATTTTAATCGCTATTAATTTTGTTGCGATTCCTTTTACGTCAGGCCTTTCAAAAGATTTTATCTATTATAAGTCTAATAAAAGAGGCATCGCCGGTTTGATTCCTAAAAGTAAAGCTTTAACCGACGTTATCGGGAGTCAGATTGAAAAAGAGGATGATTATTTTACTGTTGATTTGTCTTTTGAAAAGGAGATTATCAGTTTACGTTTTTCAATTGAACAATTTGACGCTGTACATCAAATAATTTCACGTACATAAAAAGCCAGGCACTCGCCTGGCTTCTTTTATGAGAATAAATTTGAGAGTAAACCTAAGAAATTGTGCACCCCGGCCATAAATAAAAACATCGTGACCGGTTTAAATATCAATTGGATGATGACCATTCGCTTGTAAGTCAAATCACTTAAGCCACTGATCATGATGAATAACTCATCCGGCAATCCTGGTACTACAAGCACCACCGCAAGTATCCACTCAATGTAATAACCTCTATCTAAATAACTCAAACCTTTTTCAACTAATTTTTCATCTAAAAAAGCATATAAAATTGGCTGCCCGAAGCGTTTCGCCAACCAAAATAATATCAATGACCCGAGAAAATTCGCTGAAAACGCCAAAATAAAGCCCAGTAGTGGCCCAAATGCGGCATAAGCAATCACACTCCCGAGCCCGCCGGGAACGATTGGATACACGGTATTGATGATAGATAGAAGGAAAAAGACAATTGGTGCGAATGCCCCAGTTCTCTCGAGTCTTTCTTGAAGAATTTCTGGATGATTAAATAAATCAATTTTGAAAAAATAGGCAAATATGATGAACGTAATCACCGCTCCGACAATGGCTCCCCACTTTAACACTTGCTTATTTCTTTTGAAAAACATAATATCTTTTGACAGTGGTGCCATATCCATAAAACCTACCCTCTCTGATTGAAACAAATCGTCTTTTATTAACTTTACAGTATTATATTTATAGCTAAACTTCATAGGGCTAAAGGACCAAATTTTATCATCCGCCCAATAAAAAAAGAGAGTCACGCTCTCTTTTCGCTATAATAAACATATCATAAATCATCAGATATTTTTAGGGTGAATTCGGAAAAAAATGGCCAGCCGGGTATGGATGGCGGGAGGTTGGGTTTTCGTTTCTACAATCTATAAAACTGCTTCACATTTCCTACTTTCAACAAATCCTCAACAGTCTGCGTCTTCGAGTACATCGTTAAAGCGTGGATGACATAAGCAGCGGCTCGCGCATCTTCTAGAGCATTATGATGATTAAATTCAAATTTTATTTGCTGGCATAATGATTTCAAACTAAAACTTGAGAGCTTTCCGCGCCATAAATTACGGGCCAGCTGACAAGAGTCAAAATAATTCATACCTAACTCTGGGAGACTGAATTTTTCATTGGCTGATCGAATCACACCTCGGTCAAATTGAGTATGACTCACAACTGGTGCTTCTCCTACAAATTCTTGAAATCGCCCAATCACTTCATCATATGCTGGTTTTCCTTGAACTTGTTCGGGTGTTATTCCGTGAATACGAATATTGTTCGGTGCAAAAGAAGTCAGTGGATCAATTAATTCGTAAAAATGCTTAACCATAATTCCGTCGACAACTTTTACTGCCCCAAGTGAACAAGCTGACCAGCGCTGACCGTTGGCTGTTTCAAAGTCAAATGCAACATATTCCATTGAATAACCCCTTCCTTATAATCTTAATCTCCATATCAGTATATACACTTCTTACCTCTCGTCAAGTCACAGTTTTTAAAATATTCCACTTGCTTATACGAACGTTTGTTCGTATAATGGACTCAAGGTTTTATCAAAAGGAGGATTATAATGGGAAACATTCAGTATGATAAAGAGCCTAAATCTGACATAGCTTTCATTGATATGAAATCCTTTTATGCCAGCGTTGAGTGCGTGGAACGTGGCCTCCACCCCCTCTATACTTCTTTATGTGTGATGAGTCGAGCCGATAATGCAAACGGTTTGATTCTCGCCTCTTCACCAACGTTTAAGAAAGTTTTCGGTAAGGAGAATGTGGGGAGAAGCTATGATTTACCCTTTAATATTCAGACTCGGCGATTCAATTACTATGTTGCCAAACGTCAAAATTTACCCACAAATCGAGAATATGTTCGCTTTATTGAGAGTTGGGCACGAAAAACACTCATCGTTCCTCCAAGAATGAGCTTATATATTGAGAAAAATATGATTATTCATGACATTCTTCAAAATTATGCCCCTAAGGAGGAAATTCTGCCCTACTCTATTGATGAAAGTTTCATTGATCTAACACGTTCGCTAGATTATTTTACTAAGCAAAAAAATATCTCTCGCCGTGCTAAACTCGATGGGATTTCTGAACAGATTCAACGAGAAATCTGGAAAGCAACCGGTGTTTTTTCAACAGTCGGTATGAGTAATGCGAACCCACTTCTTGCTAAATTAGCACTAGATAATGAAGCAAAATATACACCAAACATGCGTGCTAATTGGTCTTATGAAGATGTTGAAACGAAAGTCTGGAACATTAAAAAACTCACTGACTTTTGGGGAATCGGACGGCGAACAGCCATTCGTCTTGAACGAATGAAAATTTACTCTATTAGAGATTTAGCTAACAGTAACCCTGAACTACTCAAACAAGAGTTTGGCGTTATTGGTCTGCAACTCTGGTTTCATGCTAATGGAGTGGATGAAAGTGATGTGCGTTACCCTTATAAAGCCAAATCCACAGGTTTAGGTAACTCGCAAGTTCTGCACAAGGATTACTATAAGCAATCCGACATCGAACTCGTCTTAAGCGAAATGGCTGAGCAAGTAGCTATCCGTTTGCGTAAAGCTCATAAAAAGACAACCAGTGTGGCAATATCTATTGGCTTCTCTCACACTGCTGAACGATCATCCATTCATGTTCAAAGAAAAGTCGACCCCACTCAAAATACAAAAGTGCTCATCGGTCATGTCATCAGTCTTTTTCGTTCAAAATATAATGGCGGTGCCGTTCGAAATATCGCTGTTCGCTATAATAATTTTGTTGATGAGAAATATGCTTTTATATCTTTATTTGATAATTTTGAACAAGTTGAGAAAGAAGAAACCCTTGAAAAAACAATTGATGATGTTCGTGAACGATTTGGCTTCTTGTCCGTGCAACGTGCAACTGTACTTAAAGAAAACTCCAGAAGTAAAGCGCGTAGTCAACTTATCGGTGGCCATGCGGCAGGTGGCGCTGGTGGCTTGGATGGGTTAGCATGACAGTTGATCGAAGCTATCTTCCTTACCGTTCTGCTCGGAATTACCAAGACCGGAAGATGGCTAAATGGATGGGCTTTTTCCTATCAGAACACACCACCGCGCTCACAACTGAAGCCGAGACGATTGATTTTAGCCAATCGCTCCCTTTAGGAGAGAAACTTCTCTTACTCAACCAATTATACTTGCAAAAGCTATCTGGTATTTTTCAAATCATACAGGACGAAAAGTCTAAAGAAATACGCGGGAAAATCGATTCCGTACAAGCAGATCAAGTTGGTATACAAAGTGAGAATGCCCACTACTTTATATCTATTAAACACATCATATCAATCAAATTAGAGGAGGAATTGGACGATGGATTCTAGAAACATACAGAATAGTAGTGTTCAATTCGATTATTTTAGTGAGAATTTTATGCGATTTGAACAAGATTTTAATGCTTATTCAAATTTGGTCGTCCCTTTAACATTTATGGTCGATGACATTCTTTTTACTATGAATGAGTCACAAACCAATTACTTTAAGCTCCCCGCAATGAAAGCAAAAGATAATAAAAATCATTACTTTATCTTCAGAGTGAAAATGCAAGAAAGCAATTCGCAAGTCCGCATTTATGAATATATTCGACACACCTCATCCTTTTAAATGTCACTTTAATGTAGCTCATCTTCTCATAAAAAATATAAGCGACAAAGTATCTTATTATCTTGATACTTTGTCGCTTTTGTTGTGCTTTTCGGGGGTTGGGTCGGGAAGCTGCGGTGATTCACCAGCTCGGGTGGACGAGCTGGTGGAGTTGGCCTGGATTCGCTAGCTCAGATGCGCGAACTGGCGAAGTTGTCTTGGATTCGCTAGCTCAGGTGGGCGAGCTGGCGAAGTTCTCTTGCATTCGCTAGCTCAGGTGAGGGAGCTGGCGTATCCTCTGTTTCTACATTTATAATTTTTTTGCACCTTTTATAAATACTTTTTATAAATTCCTTGTTATTTAAACCTGAATATGCTAATTTTAAAGTGCCAGGAAACGCTTACAAAGCCAGTTAAAATTACTAGGAGGAATAGAAAATGGGTCAAACTTTTACTGTTGAATGGGATTGGGTAACAAAGTTTGTCAAAGATGTCTTTATGGCTTATGGGATTCCAGAAGAAGATGCGGATATTTGTACTGATGTGCTGCTTGCGTCTGACCGCAAAGGGATTGAATCTCATGGGGTAAATCGATTTAAGCCAATTTATCTTGATCGAATTAAGGCAGGAATTCAACATCCGGAGACGAATTTTGAAGTTGTTCGTGAAACACCGACAACAGCAGTTGTGGACGGACATGATGGGATGGGACAAGTCATTGGATATAAAGCCATGCAGATGGCGATCGATAAAGCGAAAGAGTTCGGAATGGGTATGGTTGCGGTTCGAAACTCAACTCACTACGGAATTGCGGGTTATTACACAGATATGGCTGCAAAAGCAGGTTGTATCGGCATGACCGGGACGAATGCGCGCCCTTCGATTGCGCCTACTTTTGGAGTTGAGAATATGTTAGGTACAAACCCACTCACACTCGGTTTCCCAACCGATGAGGATTTTCCATTTTCATTAGATTGTGCGACTTCAATTAGTCAACGCGGAAAGATTGAATATTACGCACGTATTGGTCAAGATACACCTGCAGGAATGGTGATTGGTCGTGACGGAAAAGCAATGACTGACTCGCCTGAAATTCTAGAAGCGTTAGTTAATGGTCAAGCAGCGCTAGCACCACTTGGGGGTATCGGTGAAGAACTCGCTGGATATAAAGGTTATGGTTATGCAACTTTTGTAGAAGTATTATCAGCTGCCCTACAACAAGGTAACTTCTTACATATGTTATCAGGCATTGGGAAAAATGGCGAGAAACAGAAGTTCCATCTAGGACATTTCTTTATTGCTATTGATACCGAAGCTTTCGTTGGTTTAGACAGCTTCAAGAAGACAGCCGGAGATATCTTAAGAGCTTTAAGAAATTCAGAAGTGGCGCCAGGCGAAGAACGCATTTATACTGCCGGTGAAAAAGAACACCTCGTGTGGTTAGAACGCAAAGATACCGGTCTCCCTCTAAATGAAGGGGTGCAACAAGAAATGATTACTATTCGTGATGAACTAGGCTGGACAGATTACAAACTACCATTTGAATAAGCATTAAAGAAGGGGAGCAATCCATGCTCCCTTTTTTTATAAACTCAAATTCTTTAAAGCGACTGCTAAATCTTCAACAGCCATTTGACCGGGAGCAGATGCTTTTCCTAAAGAACCGAAAGTTGCTGCAGAGCCAAATACTTCGCCAGCAAGGCGACTAACCATTCCTAAATTACCCATAGACATTGTTATTAAAGGTACTTTGGAAAATTGTTGACGTCGATGTGTTGCTTTCAATAGTGTTAATACATCTTCTGGCGTTTGTGGCATAACAGCTATCTTGCAAATATCTGCCCCTTTACTCTCCATCAACTCAAGACGACGAATAATCTCTTCCTCTGGAGGTGTTCGTTCAAAGTCATGATTACATAGCACCACATAAATCCCTTGACTGCGACACTCTTGAATAAGACCGTCTAACTTTTCTTCTGGGATAAATAACTCAATATCTAATAAATCAACGTGTCCTTCATTAATAATTTCTTGATAAAGGGCAACATATTGCTCATAGGATAGCTCGCGTTCCCCACCTTCTTCAAAAGTACGGAAGGTAATTAACAACGACTTATTCACCAGCTGTTTGACAACTTTAGAAAGTTCGCTCACTGCGCCCGATTTTTCCACATCTTCATAAAAATCAATGCGCCATTCCACTAAATCACCTGATGACTCACCTGCCTCTTTTGCAGCTTTAATAATCTCCGCACGAGTTTTACCAATAATCGGTACAATTATTTTAGGTCTGCCTTGACCAATGGATACATTATCTATCGTCACTCGCTTCATCTTCCACCCTCCCTTACTTGATGTAATTATCTCTACATTTGATAATAGCTTATACAGAAGCAAAAGGCTAAAAAAACCAATGAACCTTCACGAGATCTATTAGTTTTAATATTAAATATTATTTTGTCGCATTGCGAACACTGTCCGCAACGACTTCTGCTACTTTAGGGTTAAAGGCATCTGGAATAATATTATCCACACTTAACTCTGATTCTGGAATCACACTCGCAATTCCTTGAGCTGACGCGATTTGCATTTCATCTGTAATATCACTTGCGCGTGCATCTAAAGCTCCACGAAAAATACCAGGGAAAGCTAGAACGTTATTAATTTGGTTAGGGAAATCACTGCGCCCCGTTGCGACGATAAATGCGCCACCTTCCTTCGCTTCATCCGGCATGATTTCTGGTGTTGGGTTCGCCATCGCGAAGATAATCGGCTTTTCACTCATTGTTGCAATCCATTCTTTCTTCAACACACCTGGCGCCGACACACCAATGAAAACATCCGCATCTTTCACAGCTTCTTGTAAATCCCCTTTCAAGTTATCAGGATTTGTTAAACTAGCTAAGTCCTTGTGCCGCTCATCTAAAGCAGGATCATCTTCAGCAATCATACCATCGATATCACAGACGATAACATTTTTAGCACCTGCGGCTAACATTTTCTTAGCAATTGCCGTTCCGGCAGATCCACCACCATTGATAATGATTTTTGCTGACTCGATTTTCTTATCAGCAACTTTCAATGCATTGTATAAAGCACCTAATACGACAATCGCTGTCCCATGTTGGTCATCGTGGAATACTGGGATATCCAATTCTTCTTTCAAACGTCTTTCAATTTCAAAACAACGCGGTGCAGAAATATCTTCTAAGTTAATTCCACCAAAAGAAGGAGCAATTGCTTTAACATGTGAGATAATCTCTTCAACATCTTGTGTATCTAATGAAATTGGAACAGCGTCCACATCTGCGAACGCTTTGAATAAAGCAGCTTTCCCTTCCATCACTGGAATCGCAGCTTCAGGTCCGATATTTCCTAGTCCTAATACAGCTGATCCATCAGTGACAACTGCGACTAAATTACGTTTCGTTGTATATTTATAGACATCTTCTTTATTCTCCGCAATCGCTGAACTAACTGCCGCCACACCTGGTGTGTATGCTACGGATAATTCTTCCATATTTGTAATGGATACTTTAGGATTAACCTCAATCTTCCCGCCTAGTTCCTCGCTTAATCTAAGAGCTTCTTTCCTCACGTCCATGTATCTTGCTTCCTTTCTATGATTGAACTCTACTCATTACCACTCTGCATTCTCAAGTTCCCACTCTGTCCAAGGATATGGTGCTACTAAAATCTCCTCGCCTGTTTCAGGATGTGTGACTGTTATCACAGTTGTTGTTAAATTATTTTGATGCCTAAAACCCTCCACATGAAAATACCCATTACTATCAGCTACGGCATTTTCCATAGTTGTAGCATAACCATTTACATGTGTTACTTTCACTTCAGCATTCGGGTAAGTATAACCTTCGACATATCCTTGATCCACAAAATATCTTTCAAGCGTTAAGTAGCCTGACACATGTTCGGTGCTATTGGACGATACTGGTAAATACCTAATTCCATCCCATACATATTCAGACCATTCTCATTTAAGTCTCTAATTGTCGGTGAGATTGATCTCCAGCTATTCCGTAATCATAACTCTTATAAGATTTCACTGTTATTGTTGCTAGGGCCTCTGCTTCTTGTTTACTCACATATGCCTCAACTTACTCAAATGTATAATTCTATGTACCTTCCTTATAAAGTCGAATTGCTTCTTCTCGCTGCTCTTCAAGTGACTGAGTATGCCCAACTTCTCCCGCAAAAATTAAAAAATAAATGCCAATATCAATTTCATCAATCTCTTAATCATTGCTACTGTCTATTATGTGTTTTAGTATAAATATATTATATAGTTTTATTATAGCATGTTAGGAAGCGCTTTAATAAATTAAATGCAAAAAGAACACAGAAACTAATTTAACTTAGCTTACCGTGTTCTTATGAAACCTTTCAATAACGAGCTTAATCTACTAGAACTTTTGACCGGCTGTTTCCTCCGATGATCCATCATTACTAAATCCATCGGCATCAATGCTTTTCTTAGTAGCTTATGTGATATACCCATCTACTCCGCCCCCTCTTTAGTCGTCAAATTCCTTAAAACTTGTGACTTCTTGAAATCATTGAAATGATTCTCTAAACTCATTATATGCTTTATCAAACCGCTTACAATTTTATTGTCCCAACATTCTCATGATTCATAGAAATAAGACACTCACAAGCAAAAAACGATCCTTGTCCCATCAATTAAATTTCATTTAAATGCGAAATTATCTTAAATAAAAAAACTTCCCGCAATCGCGAGAAGTTCTTCCTATTTCAATTAAGCACTCAACACATCTGACTCTAATAGCCAACCTAACACGGTCCCATTATCCGCTAATAGAAAAGCTTTTTGCATTACTTCTTTCGTTTCTAATACATCAAAAGCCTTGCCTTTGACCCAAGTCGCTATCCGCTCACCGGTCTGCCAAGTGGTCGCATCGGTCGATACAATCACTTTCTCATTTCCTTCACTTCCAGCAAACCAGTCTGCATCTAGCTTCTTCAAGACGCCCGGATTGGCTTTATCTATCCCAACTCTTCTTGCTTCCATGCGTTCTAAGTACTTCGTGTATCCTAAAGCAGCATAGTCGTACTTAGATCCACCAACCTGAAATAAGCCTTTGACTGCATCCTTGAAATTCCTCTGGCCACTCACTTTATATATCCCACCGGGTCGCAGTAAATATATCCAGTCTTCAAAGAAATCCTCCTCCGATGCATAGCGAAGATAGTAACCACCTTCGCTCTTAGGACGTGGACTGCCCTTCGTTTTCTTAATATCAGGATTGCCAATATAGTTGACTGACCAGGTCATCCCGCCCCAATTTTGATCTAATTTTGCGACATTGGACTGACCCCAAACCCCTTCAAAATGCAACATAACAATAAGTAGACTGGGTAAAATTTGATACTGCTTTGATAAGGCGAGTAACTTATCTAGATGTGCCTTCGATAACTGAGCATCTTGATATATTAGAGCAGCTTCTGACACAACTACAGTCGGCGTCTGAATTTTATCTACAAAGATTTGATTGACCTTACTCTGCACATGGTTAAAGTCATAACCCGCAGCAGCGAGTTGAGCCATTCTTGCTTGGCCGACACCCCATTTTCCTGCGATAACTTCTTGAACCAACTCATCAATGGTCTTCTTCACTTCACCGACCACTTGATACTTCGGTCTAGCGTAGCCCATAATGCGCTTATCATTCCATTGAAAAGTATTCCGCTTCACTTTGGCTTGGCTATTGCCTTCAATGGTCTTCACTTGGTTATGCTCAACCGACTCCACAAACCCAATGTGATCAGCCCAACCATTCCCATCCCAATCAAAAGTAATAATGTCACCCGCTTTAGGGAACTGTCTTCCTAACCAAATCCCTTTCGCTTTGAAGATGTTGATATGACGTTGGACACCACACTCTCGCCCAATCAAATCACTCATCCCAGCCTGATCGGAAACAACCGTTACAAACACGTCACACCAATCATCAGTCAACTTGACCTGATACCCCATCGGGATGGGACGTATTGAATTATAGGCTGCAATTAAATTATTGAAAGTGTTCGTCCCCTCACTCACACCAATATAACTTTGTGCGACTTTAAGCAACGACTGTACTGTGGCCATTCCCGTCACCTCCATTGTAATATTTACTTGAAATTTGTAAGATCGTCCCGAGAAAAACGGCGAATAAGTTAATGGTCGAAACGAGTATTTCCACATCCGCATAGCTATACAACTCTCCCAAACCTTGGAAAAGTACCGCCACAGCTGGTAAAACCACTAAGACAAACCACTTCAGTAAATCATACGTTCGATTAGTTAAACGCATAAGAGGTCAGCTCCTTTACTTGATTCGACAACGATATCTGTTCCATCTCTAAGGTATGAAGCTTCATATCATGGTTATTGACCCGTTGGGTTAAATCACTTAAACCATGTTTATTCGCTTCCAGCTCTGTTTGCATCGTATCTAGGCGGTTAATTAAATTTTGAATCGAAGTAATTAAACGAATCATCTTGGAGATGAGCGTTATTACCGTAATCATTGCCCCAGCCAAACTACCTAATTCAATCACAGACATGCCTTTTCCTCCTTTTTCGCAAAAAAATAAGCCTCGCTAATAACTATAGCGAGGCGTTGGGGGTGCGCTGCGATTAAGCAGCGTAAATGTCTTCAACCGTACGACGAACGTAGCGAGCTCCTACTGCTTGCGCGTAAGCATCACCATTCTCATTAACAAAGATTTCAGCGCCAGCAATTGCGTCCAATGCTGCTTGAGCCTCTTGTGCTGTTAGGCCCAACTTAGGGTTACGAAGTGTGACCTTTTTGTTTGATCCTGCTTCGTCTTTGAATAACAATTCTAAATTATTTGTTTCTTCCATTGTGTATACCACCCTTCTTTTCACTTAAGCATCTTTATCTGACACTATTTACGCAAACGCGAATGTGTGAACCGCTTCTACCGTTGCGATTGGCTCCTCAATCACACTTTGCAGTGCATTGCGAACAGCCTCAACATCCTCTACTGGCGCATCCTGAGTTAAATCATTCAACGTCACCGTTGTCTTCTTCTCCGTCACCGGATTAATCGCAGTAAGCTTTAAGCTTGCTGATAGGAATTCTTTGTTCATCGTACCCCTCCTCGTTTTTGTTTGTAAGTAAAACTACTTACACCCCTATAAACGTATTTTTTAGAAAAAGTGTCACCCCTATTTTGGGAAATGTTAAAAATCCCTCAAACTTATTTATTTATCATTCTTCTAATTATTTATTAATTGTAATCTTTATCATTGACTTATTATTAGAAAGTGCTAAATTGAAAGAAATATTATTTAGAAAAGGATGAGTGTTGAGAATGAAATTAAAAAGGAAAGTTGTATCTCTTTTTGTTAGTGCTTTGGCCTTAGGTAGCGTGTTTTCTAGTGTTCCTGTTTCTGCTCAAGATGCACCAGAGGTGGATCCTTCTGTTGAACAAACATTAAGTATCGCAACTAATGGAGAATTATCGACTTTAGATAGTGCATTATACAATGATGTCCCTACATCAGATATGATCGGTCAAATCAATGAAGGGCTGTACCGCGTAACAACGGGGAGTGAAGTTGAATTAGGTCAAGCTGAGGATGTTAATGTTAGTGATGATGGTCTCGTTTATACATTCACACTAAGAGATGGATTAACTTGGAGTAATGGAGATCCTCTCACGGCGCATGACTTTGTGTATAGTTACCAACGTTTGGTTGATCCTAATTCAGGTTCAGTTGCTTCAACGACGGTTGAAATCTTTAAAAATGCTGCAAGTATCCGAAACGGTGACATGGAACTGGATGAATTGGGCGTCGTAGCCTTAGATGATTTAACACTAGAAATTACACTTGAATATCCAGCGCCTTACTTACCAAAGCTGCTAACAGGAAGTCGATTCTTACCAGTTAGCAAAGCTTTCGTAGAAGAAGTGGGTAGTAGCTATGCTACTTCGTCAGAAAACCTTGTAAGTAATGGACCCTTCACATTAGAAAACTGGAACGGTTCAAACCTCGAATGGAATCTAGTGAAAAATCCTAACTACTGGGATGCTGATAATGTTTACTTAGAAGATGTTCTTGTTCAAGTAGTGAAAGAAACAGGTACGGGAGCTGATTTATTTGATGCGCAACAACTCGACTATGCTGTCTTAACAGATGACTTTGTACAACAATATGCTGGAAGTGACTTTTTCTACTCCGTACCTAAATCTACTGTTGGATATCTAAGTTATAATACAACTAGAGAAGCTACTGGTAACGCGAATATCCGTCGTGCTTTGTCACAAGCATTCGATAAAGAATTATATGCAGAATCGGTTATTCAAGATGGTTCAACACCATTAAATGGTTTAGTACCTGTCGGATTTGATGTGAGTGAAGACGGGGTTGATTTCCGTGATGAGCAAGGAGATATCTTAGTTTATGATGTCGAACAAGCTCAAGCAGATTGGCAAGCGGGACTTGATGAGTTAGGTGTGGATTCATTAGAACTTGAATTATTAACATCAGATGTTGACCTATCAGGTCGTACGGCTGAATATTTACAAGCTCAATTACAAGAAAACTTACCTGGTTTAACATTAACAATTCGTAGTGTCCCATTACAAAACCGTATTGAATTCCAAAGAAATCTAGAATTTGATATCTTCTATGGAACGTGGGCACCTGATTACCAAGATGCAATTAACTTTATTGAACAATATCGCACGGATGGCGGAATCAACTTTGCTGAATATTCAAATGAAGAGTACGATGCTCTCGTAGAAGCAGCACAGGTTGAATACGCAACTGATTCTCAACAACGTCGTGAAGCATTGCTAGAAGCTGAACGCATTGGTGTTGCAGAAGATGCAGTCACTGCACCGATTTACCAAGCTTCATCGTCATACTTACTAGATCCACGTGTTCAAAACTTTGAAGTCTATCCATTTGGTCGTACAATTAACTTACGTACAACTTATGTTACTGAATAACATGCCACAATAAAAGGTCGAACAAGGAGCTTAGCGCTCTTTGTTCGACCTTTTTTCTTGTTTAGATGTGATAAACCACTGGTTGTTCTTGGACGAGTTCAATTATAGATAGTATGACATCACTCGCTAATTTCATTCTTTCCACGGTAACAAATTCGTATTGCCCATGAGAATTCTCAGACCCTTTAAATAAATTAGGTGTCGCAATGCCTTTAAAAGCGAGATGACTCCCGTCTGTTCCACCACGCATAGGGTTAATTCTCGGTGTCACACCAACTGCTGCGTAAGCTTGCTTCGCTAAATCAAATGATCTTGAATCATTTTTTATTATATTTCCCATATTTGCATATTGATTTGTAATCACACATGATATTCTTGGATAAGCATAAGTAGCGTTTTGTTCATCGACCCATTTCTTGATTTGTGCTTTTCGCTCTTCGAACTTATCAAAGTCATGATCGCGAATATTATAAATCGCAGTCACTGAGTTTAAGTCCCCAGTTTGACCTCCTAACATATAGTATCCTTCATAACCACTAGTAGTTTCAGGAGTTTCATTCGCTGGGATTTTTTGGTAAAACTTCGCTGCTTCCGCTAATGGATTTACCATGACATCTTTAGCTGCCCCTGGGTGAACACTCGTACCAGTAAAAGTTAAAACCGCTTGCGCCGCATTAAATGTTTCATAATCGAGTTGCCCAGTTCGTCCTCCATCAATGGTATAAGCAAATTCAACGGGCCATTTTTCTGCAATGAAGCGACTTGCGCCAATCCCAATCTCCTCATCCGGTCCAAATGCTACCCAAATATCTCCATGAGGAATCTCAGGATTCTCGATAAGATGTTTCATCACCTCAACAATTGATGCCATTCCTGCTTTACAATCCGCTCCTAATAAAGTTGTCCCATCCGTTGTCACTAATGTTTCGCCAACATAATCTTTTAAATTAGGAAATTCTTTGACGGTCATCACAATATCTAACTCTTTGTTTAAGACAACATCTTTCCCATCATAATTGTAATGAACTTGTGGGTTTACATTCTCAGATGGGAAGTCAGCTGTATCTATGTGAGCCATAAAACCAATTGCTGGAATATCTTCGTCTGGTTGGTTGCTAGATACTTTAGCTGTGACGAAACCATCACGTTCATCATAGAATACCTCCTCTAGCCCTAATAAATTCAATTCGTTCTCAAGCTTCAAAGCAAATTCGACTTGTTCTGGTGATGAAGGGATCATATGTTTATTGGCTGGGTTACTTCGTGTATTAAACCGAGCGTATCGGATAAATCGTTCAAGTATTGTTGAGTACATCATAGTCCTTCTTTCTTTTCGTAATATAATTAAGATGTATTATAAAAGAACAAATATATATTGCAACTTTTATTAAAAATAACTGAATAAAATTAAAAACAAAAACAGAACTATTGACTAACGCTTTTATAATTAGTACTATATCATTAATATTCCATGAGGAAATGCGACGAAGAGAAGAGTAATTCACTTAATTAACTTTATTAGAGAGTCTGGCTGGTGAAAACAGATAGTTAAAAGTGAATGAAGATGAACTTGGAGCATTCGAATGATTCAAATTAAATCGACGGGTGCGCCCGATAACGCGCAAAGTATTCATTGATACTTATTGAGCGATTACTTGTGAAAGTAATTCGGAACCTGGGTGGTAACACGATAAATTCGTCCCTTCTGTTAGATTATTTCTGACAGAAGGGACTTTTTTCATCGAAAGAGGTGATGGCTTTGGATGAAAAGACACTTGAAATTATTCTTGAGTACCAGGCTGATTACTTTTTAAAGTTATTTTTAGCGACTCGCTTCTTGCCTGTGAAGAGGTTGGATCGGTGTAAACTTGGAATGGGCTTTTGTCAAAAATGATAATTATTAGGACGCTGAAAATGTATACCTTGATGTAGCTCACATATCTGTGATAAAAGAAATCGGAACTGGGATTGACTGATTCGAAGTTAGTGAACAGGAAGTGATATTCTTCATACCCTTCCAATAGCAAAGATTGGTTACTTAGGTTTCAATACAGCTCGTGAAAACACGGGCAACATTGCTTTAAGACGTGCGATTTCTCAAGCCTTCGATAAAGAACTTTATAATTAATCGGATTGGAATACTGCCAAAGAAGAACTAGAATTTGATACAATAGACTTAGAACTACTTGTCTCTGATGATGACCTGTCGAGAAGAACTTATTCGTTCAGCTAAATATGACTTCGTAAATGACTTAGATGGCCGTTGGGAAACTTTAATTGAAGCTGAAACACTAAGTATTAAAGAAGAAGCAGCTGTAGCTCCGATTTACCAAAGAGCCAATCCTTTCTTACTTACTCCAGAAGTAAAAGGTTTGAGAGTGTTACCTTTGGGTCGAAGTTATGATTTACGTCAAGTATATATATTTCTGCTCAGTAGTTCAACGGAATTACGTCGCTAGTTCTTAAGATGTTGCTAGTGTAGTCAATTGTCAAATTGTATCATGATCGTATACCGATTCATGACACAGTTATATAATAGAAAGAGGTTTAGAATGACACAATATTTTCGTTATATATTACGAAGAGTTGCATTAATGGCAGTTACATTATTTATTATTATTTCTGTAACTTTTTTATTGGTGCAATTTTTACCAGGGTCACCTTTTGCCAACGAAGAATTATTAACTGAGACTCAACTTGCCTTATTATATGAAAAGTATGGATTAAACGAACCCATTCATATTCAATACTTTAATTATATAAGGAATGTACTCAAAGGAGACTTCGGTGTTTCCTTCCAGTTCAATAATATCCCTGTGACACAAATTCTTGCAGATAGAGCCGGACCTTCGATTCAGTTAGGACTCCAAGCGATGGTGCTTGGAACAATTGTGGGAACCATTCTGGGTATTATCGCAGCAGTTAAACAAAACACTTGGATTGATACATTAACTTCAACGGTTGCTATTGGTGGACGATCTGTGCCAAACTTTGTCTTTGCTGTATTACTTCAATTCATCTTTGCCGTTGTCTTAGAATGGCTACCGATCGCTTTTTGGCGCGATGGCTTCTTATCGAGCATCCTGCCGACGATTGCTTTAGCAATCTCACCGACGGCTGAAGCTGCCCGGTTCATTCGTACGGAGATGATTGAAGTGCTTAATAGTGATTACATTGAACTCGCCAAAGCCAAAGGGTTTTCAAAAATATATATTATCAGTAAACACGCGCTAAGAAATGCAATTATTCCTTTATTAACTATCTTAGGACCGGTAACTGCTAGTTTAATGACTGGATCACTCGTTATTGAGAATATCTTCTCCATTCCTGGAATTGGAGAACAGTTCACAAAATCGATTCTAGTGAACGATTATCCAACTATTATGGGTGTGACAATCATGTATTCAGTTATTCTTGTTGTCATTATCCTCATTGTAGATATTCTTTACGGATTGATCGATCCTAAGATGCGTGTTACACAAGGAGGTAAGTAAATGTCACATACAGAGATTCCTAATACAAACTATAATCAAAAAATTGTAGAACGCACAAAAGATATAGACGACTCACTATTTACAACAAAAGTTCAATTAGAATCTGATCGGAATGAGGAAATTGTCGCTCCTACACTAAACTTCCTCCAAGATTCTTGGCGTCGTCTCAAAAAGAATAAAGGCGCGATGATTTCATTCTTTGTTATTTCTTTGATTATCATTATCGCTGTGTTTGCACCCTTCTTTGCGCCACATGATCCAAATGCGCAAAACCCTGCATGGTCAAATTTACCACCAAAAATTCCTGGTTTAGAAGGGTTTAGTTGGTTCAATGGAACGTCTGTAAACCGTGGGGGTGCATTAATTGATAGTTATGACCAATCTGGTGTACCTGAAGGAGTTTATTATTATCTTGGAACTGACAGTTTAGGTCGAGACCTATTGTCTCGCATCATCTTCGGGACACGGATTTCTTTAATCGTTGCCTTCGCAGCAGCGCTAATAAACTTAATATTCGGAATTGCATACGGTATGATTTCTGGATGGATGGGCGGACGCGTGGATAACCTCATGCAACGAGTGCTTGAAATTCTATCCGGTGTTCCTAACTTAGTTATTGTCGTACTCATGCTTTTAGTTATGAATCCCGGTTTGGTTTCGATTATTATTACCATTGCTTTAACCAGTTGGATTACGATGTCTCGGGTTGTGCGAGCTCAAACAATTCGACTCAAGCAACAGGAATATGTCTTAGCTGCACAAGTGTTAGGTCAACCCACTATTAAGATTATGTTCAAACATATCTTACCGAATATGATGGGGTTGATTATCGTACAAGTCATGTTTGCCTTACCGTCAGCAATATTCTTTGAAGCCTTTTTAAGCTTCATTGGTATCGGAATTCCAGCGCCTAACGCATCCCTTGGAACTCTTATTAATGACGGTTACAAGACATTCCGATTCTTACCTCATCTCATGTGGTATCCAGCAGCAGTGATTTCGATTATTATGCTTTCATTTAACCTTTTAGCTGATGGTTTAAGAGATGCATTCGATCCGAAAATGAAAGAATAGGTGATATTTTGAAGGAAGAAGTATTAACAGTAAAAGACTTAGCCATTAGTTTCCAAACTTTTTCTGGGAAATTACAAGCAATCAGAGGCTTGTCTTTTAATCTTTATCAAGGAGAAACCTTAGCCATTGTTGGTGAATCGGGATCAGGTAAGACTGTAACGGCTCGCTCAATTATAGGACTATTAAGCAAAAATTCGATGATTGAAAGTGGCCAGGTTATCTTCAAAAATAATGACTTATTAAAGTATACAAACAAGCAAATGGAAGCGATTCGTGGAAATCAAATTGCGATGATTTTCCAAGATCCTATGACCGCTTTGAATCCAACACTTTCAATCGGAAGACAAATTACAGAAGTGCTTGAGAAGAAAAGAAAGATGAGCCGTAAAGATGCGGTGGATGAAGCAATCAATCTCTTAGATTTATGTGGTTTAGTCAATCCTAAAGAACGAATGAAGCAATATCCACATGAGTTTTCTGGAGGACAAAGACAAAGAATCGTTATTGCGATTGCCCTTGCGGGAGACCCTGAGATATTAATCGCAGATGAACCCACCACAGCACTCGATGTAACCATTCAAGCTCAAATTATTGAACTACTTAAAAAGATTCAAAAAGAGAAACAAATGACTATTATCTTTATTACACATGACTTAGGTGTCGTCGCCAATGTGGCTGACCGAGTTGCCGTAATGTATGCAGGTAAGATTGTTGAAATTGGATCGGTCGATGATATTTACTATCATCCGCAGCACCCTTATACTTGGGGCTTATTAAGCTCAATGCCAACCCCGGATTCGAAGGGAAGCTTGTATGCAATACCTGGAACACCTCCGGACTTATTAAATCCACCTGAAGGAGATGCTTTTGCCTTTCGGAATGAATACTCATTGGCCATTGATTTTGTTAAACAACCACCCTTATTCGAAGTAAGACAGGGACATTACGCTGCAACTTGGCTCTTACATCCAAAGGCGCCAGCAATTACAGTGCCAGAGCCCATTCAAAAACGCCATGAACACTTTGAATTGAAACTAAAGAGAGGGGAGATTCAATGACAGACAAGCCAATAAAGAAACAACCTCTTGTTCAGATTAAACAGTTAAAACAATACTATAATGAAGGTACTCGTAATGAAGTCAAAGCGGTCGACGGTGTCAGCTTTGATATCTACCGCGGTGAAACATTTGGTTTAGTTGGTGAATCAGGCAGTGGTAAATCAACAATTGGGCGTGCCATCGTTAATTTATATCAACCAACTGATGGGGATATTATCTTTGACGGTAAGTCATGGACCGAAAGACAATCCACTCAAAGTAAATTAGCCTTCAATAAAGAAGTTCAGATGATCTTCCAAGACCCTTACGCATCACTTAACCCGCGTATGAAGGTTAACGATATTATTGCGGAAGGCTTGGATGTACACAATCTAGTAGGAAACAAGAAGGAACGGGCTGAACGTGTCTATGAATTACTTGAGGCCGTAGGTTTAAACAAAGACCATGCTACGCGATATCCTTATGAGTTCTCTGGCGGACAACGTCAAAGAATTGGTATTGCTCGGGCCTTAGCCGTTGAACCAACCTTCATCGTCTGTGATGAACCGATTTCTGCTTTAGACGTTTCAATCCAAGCACAAATTATTAACTTGCTAGAGGAGTTACAAGTCAAACATAACTTAACTTACTTATTCATTGCCCATGATTTATCAATGGTAAAGTACTTTAGTGACCGAATCGGTATGATGTACCAAGGAAAAATTGTTGAAGTCGCGGACGCTGATACTTTGTATGATCATCCGAAGCATCCTTATACACAAAGTTTGCTATCAGCCATCCCATTACCAGATCCAGATTATGAAAAAGAACGTCATCGAATTATTTATAAACCAGATGAAGCGTTCTATAATCCTGAGAATCAATTAATTGAGACAGAGCCTAATCATTGGGTGTATCAGTGATTTGAAGGTTTAATATCGTATAAAATTAAAACCATCCCGCTAAATTCACGTAACATGAATTTAGCGGGATAGTTTTATATATCATAATTAAAGTTAGATGCTCTAATTGCTTTATTCCACTACCTCATCAATCACTGCAGTATATAAAGCGAAGTCTTCATCTGAAACATCGCCACCCATTTGAAGTAATATATCTCCTTTTGAATAAGTATGAGAATATAGCATAGCTGCTTCCTTCCCTAGATCATCATACACAGCCTTTATAGTTTGAAGATCATTTTCATCTCTCACTAAAAATAATCTTCCGTAATTGAATTGTTCAATGCTTCCATCTTCGTTCTCAAAAACAAACTCAGCAAATTGTGCTCCAAAACTAACAGCTTCTTCAGCTAGTAATGGCGCAATTCCATAATCATTACGCGTCATAATCTTAGGTTCCATAACATTAAGACCCGCATCATAAAATGCTTGAAGAATTTCTACAAGTTCTTCATTCTCCACGCTTTCTGCAAATTCACTCGATACACCGTTTTTAACATCAGCAGTTTGATTTTCTGGGGTTGAAGGCTCACTTCCATCTAGCGGTATCACGACTGGTGGTTTCCCATAGGATCTCATGTCCATTAGTTCTAGCTCCATATCCTCTAAATTTGCTGTCCCATTAAATCCAAAGCTCTGTTTAACATCAGCTTGGCGATTGGATGAAACCATCGTCTGAAAATCATCGTTTAAAAAGTAATCATCTGCTTTTTGACCGTTAACATATAACGCAAAATCATATCCCGCGGAAGTTTCAGTCTCTCCAGTATTTGTCACTGAATAATGAACTGTAAATACATTATCATAATTTTCAGTGACATAATCTACTCTTTCGTCCGTTAAATACATATCGGTAATTTCGACTTGAATTTCACCATGATTATAAACTTGGTTAATTGATTCGTATTGTCTCATTGCTTCTTCTAGGGCTGCCCTTGTGTCAGGGTTTTTAGATACTGATGATTTAGAAAAAGCAACACCGTGATCTAGTAGTAAAGATTGTACATTTTCGCTATATTGATAATTGTAATCAGCTAGAATTTCGCTAAGTATTTCATTAACTTCTTGTAAAGTTAATGCTTCCTTACCTTCTACTGCATGAACAATAGCCAAATTGTAGCGAGTAACTAACTGGGACACTTCTCTTTCCGACATATTTGTTTCACTTAATAATACTTCTTCTATTTGGATAAGGTTCTCAGCGGTTTGAATATCTTCTGCATCTAAACTATAACCAGCTTGATCAAATATTTCATATACACCACCTAAAGCACCTTCACCTGTTACTGCGATAACAGATGCAATTTTTATATCTGCATTCGTTGCTCCTGCCGTAATTGCAGCATTTTGATAAGCTGATTCAGACACCACGGTGATATTTTCTGGAGTTAGTATTTCAACATTAACTCCCGAACCACTTTCTGGCATATCGACCATTACACTTGAGTAAACATCTGTTGATTCATTTGAACCGTCACTGATAAGTTCATTTAAAGTAACACCATCAATTTTTATTAAGTTAGATTGATCATTGCTCTCCATTCCAAAGAGTGCTAATAGCTGACTAATCTGCTCATCTGAATTTGAATTACCTACAGCAACTCTTTTCTCCAGTTGCGCTACATTTGTTCCTTCTACCGGATCACCTTCGCCATCATTCTGTGTTTCTTCAAGTTGATTACGTAATTCTTCTAACTCTGCTTCTTTCTGAGCAATTTCACTTTCAATATCCTCTTGTGCATATACACCAACAACATTTGATAACACCAACATGCTACTTAAGACGAGAAACATTTTTTTCATCCGTGCACCTCTTTTCAAATTATAAAACAAGTATGTTTATAAATTAATTTTATCACATATTCATATTTAGTACATATGGATATTCAAAATATAATTAGAGTGTTATTAATCATATATTTTAAATTCCAAATAAAAAAGGATTGATAACAATATAGCTTTGTTATCAATCCTTTTCTTAAACCGGCACACAATATGATTCTATCTCAATCAATTGATGCTCTTCATTAAATGTGTAAATATCACATGCATCAATTCGCGACACAACACCATTATTATCAAAGATACCTGATCCTGTTATAATCACTTGATTCCCACTCTCAATGAGCTTAAACACGGTAAAATCTGTCTCAATTGAATCGAAATAATCCCGACTCTGCTGACAACGTTCCATGACATCTTCTCTACCTTGCGTTGTACTTTCTCCAACGACATGCCACTTTATGTCTTCAGAAAGAAAGGTATAAGCTGACTCAAATTCACCTACTGAAAAGTCACGTGCAATTTTTTCTAGCATTGTTATTCATCCTTCCCAAATTGTGCTTCAAGAATTCCAATAGCATCTTCAATCTCTTTGTAATAACAAACATTATCAAAATAATCTGTCCCAGCAATCATGGCAGATAATTGACTCTGATTTGTTCGATGTAAAATAATGACTGGTTTGCCAATATGTTCAGCGTAAGCCAACTCATATCCGACTCCTAAACTTGGGTTAGTCGTCTCAGCCACCATAACATCACACTCTTCAATCCACTGAATATCGCGGTCACGAATGGCTTTATCTCTTGTTTCAACTTCTCCAAAAGAAGTTAAACTATCATCACCAATATGTTCAGTTAACACTTCGTGGTTATTAGACAAATAATCAATCAATTGCTTGTAAATAGAAATATCCGCCCTACCTCCACGAATAGATGCTGCAAAATACACTTTCATGACTGTAACCTCCTTAGATTTTTCACCGTCATTGTAGCATTAATAGGTGATGACACAAAAAGAAAACCACTGATAAATACTTTATTTACAGCATTTATCAGTGGTTGATTTTATATCTGAATTTGACTTACCTTTTATACAAATAATTCTAATTGTACACTTTCAGCCATTATTCCATCTAAAGCATCAACAATATTCTCTGCAATTCTTTGAATAACAGGTACAACAACAGAATTTCCTGCTTGTTTATAAAGTTGAGATATAGCTATATCCTCAGGGAGCTGAAAATCACGAGGGAACCCTTGTGTATTAAAGCATTCTCTAGGAGTTAATTTGCGAATACCATAATCACTTAGAATTAATGGCACATTATTGCCACCTGTTCCCATATTAGCCGTCAAAGTTGGAACTACGCCACTCTTATTCTCACGGACATACTTACGACGCCATTGATAAATTGTATCTTGAGAGGTAATTCCTTCGGCTAATGCTGGATAGTAGGCATGTTTATCAGCTGTGTAGTAAAAGGAATCATCGATTTTTCCATTAAAATCAATGATATCTGTTAATGGTGTTGTCAATTCTATACTTTGGGGGAAAGAAAAATTTTGATAATCCTCCTTGTTATCAAATCCCACAATATAAATTCTTTCTCTATTCTGGGGGATATTGCCGTATTCTTTAGCATTCATTACTTTATATTTAACATAGTATCCATGATAACTTAGTGCTTCCATTATTACTTTGAACGTATTCCCATGATCATGAGTAACTAAATTTTTTACATTCTCTAAGAAAACGACTCTAGGTTGCTTTTCCTTAATTATTCGGAGAGTTTCAAAGAATAAGTCGCCTCTTTCATCTTCAAACCCTTTTCGATAACCAGCGATTGAGAAGGCTTGGCATGGGAATCCAGAAAGTAAGACATCAAAATCTGGCAATTCACTTACATCTAAATTATGAATATCATCCACAATTATTTGATTATTAAAGTTTAAAGAATAAGTCTTTGCAGCATGCATATCAAACTCATTTGCTAAAATTGTTTCAAACTTTCCAGTTTGTTCAAACCCAAGATCAATACCTCCAACACCCGAGAATAAAGAAACCACCTTATATGTCATTGTTCTTCCTCCAAGATAAAATAATATATTTATATTATAACGAACATACGTTCGGTTTTCAAGGGTGATGGTAGCAAAAAGCCCATCAACTGGGCTAATCTAGTCTAGGTCAACTATAGAATAAAATGCCATAGCTTTTCCTTGTTTAACAATGTTTCTATAATCTGTGTTGTCAATCACTGGGAACCAATCTGGTTTGTTTTTTAACATGTCATTGACTTCATTCATGTCTTTCGCATAACCGAATATATAGCTCTCTCCTGAATTTTTTGTTTTAAAGTCAGTATAAATCAAGGCATATTTAACATCTTCATTCAAGCTTTGATGGCTTAAATGATCATGTTTACTCAATGCTTCTGAAATTTTATCAGCAATTCGACGTATAACTGGAACAACGACACTGTTACCTGCTTGTTTATACAAATGTGAAACTGCAAGCTCAGGTAATTCATAATTAGCTGGGTAACCTTGAGCATTAAATGTTTCTCTAGGCGTAAGTTTACGGATACCTGAGTCAGTATAAATAATAGGTACATTATGTCCACCCGTTCCCATGTTTGCTGTTAGGGTCGGAACCACACCTGATTTGTTTTCACGAACATATTGTCTTCGCCATTGATAAACAGATTCATATGAATCAACTTCTTCTTCAAGTTTATCGTAAAAAGGTTGCTTACCTTCTCTATAGTAATACTTCTCATCCTTTTCAGAGGCATAATCGATAATATCTTGAAGCGTCGTTGATAATTCAATTGCTTCTGGAAATTCGAACGCATCATAAGCAGCTTTATTATCGAACCCAACAATATATATCCGCTCACGATTTTGCGGTATATTACCATAATCTTTACCGTTTAGGACACTCCATTTTATATAATAACCATTTGCTACTAACGATTCACGAATTACTTTAAAGGTATTTCCATGATCATGAGTAAGCATATTTTTCACATTCTCAATAAATATTGCTTTCGGTTGCTTTTCTTTAATCATACGAAGTAACTCAAAAAATAAATCCCCTCGTTCATCTTCAAAGCCTTTTCGGTAACCCGCAATACTAAAAGCTTGGCATGGGAAGCCTCCTGTAATAATATCCACTTCAGGTATCTCATCTGCTTCGACTTCATGAATATCTCTTTTATCTAATGATGTATTTGGAAAGTTTGTTCGATAGGTCACTTGTGCTTTTTTATCAAACTCATTAGCATATACGGCTCTGAACTCGCCGGTTTGTTCAAAACCAAGCTCAATTCCACCAACCCCAGCAAAAAATGACGCAATTGTATGTTTGCTTTTTATTGTAGAACTTACAGATTCTTGCATTTGCTCTCTCCTTTATAATTTGTTTTCGAAGCTATTATTATATCATTATGAGACGTGATTTGCAGCCAGAAATTATTCTGACCTTAAATTTTATGCGTTCTCTTCTTTAAATTCAGTATATGAGCCAGTTTCCATGAAGTCTAATAGATAATAATCTTCTGCTTTCTTTGTTAATTTGATTTGTCAAATTAAGCTAGACAAAACTGCTTCATCTAAGTAACTCAAAAATACTTCCAACGGTGTTCGGTAGTGTAAGGATTTCCGTGGAATCGTGTTCCGTTTGTGTGCAATCGATGACA